>DASQJK010000036.1:0-16061 GCA_035631095.1 Thermoanaerobaculia bacterium | reverse complement strand
ATGAGAGAGGGAGCACACCCAACTCGTACTGAAGTCTCGCTACGGCTGCGACCGAACGACCAGCGGCGGCGCGGTGGTCTCTTTGGAGGCATCGCCGCCGCGTGCCGACGAGGGAGGCGGACGGCGGCGACGGGGCGGCTAGATGATCCACGGGAGGCGCGGCCCCCCTCACCTAACCTCTCCCGCGCGCGCGGGGGAGAGGAATTGGATCTCTCTTTATTGCCGCCAGGATGTACTGCGGCAGGAGCTCGTCGCGGAACTTCCGCCACACTCCGTAGTTCATGTAGTTGGCGGCGGTGATCATCACGACGAGGTCCGCTTCCGGCACCACCATCAACAGCTGTCCGCCATTTCCGTTCGCCTCGTACTCGCGGAACGTGCGGTCTCCTAGCTTGATCTCGTTGACGTGCCAGTTGTACCCGTCCGTTCCTCCGGCGTTCATCGCGTGCCGCGCCGTGCTCGCTTCGACCCACTTGCGGCTCACGATCCGCTTCCCCTTCCAGGTGCCGCCGTCGAGATAGACCTGCCCGAGCTTCAGCATGTCGATCGGCCGCATGTGGATTCCGCCGCCGAGGTACCACTCGCCTTCGGGCGTCAGGTTCATCTGGTATCCGCGCACGCCGAGCGGGCGGGCGAACCGCTTCCCGAAGAGCTCCGGCAGCCACGTCTTCGACGCTTTTCGCACGATGCCGCCGATGAGGTTGACGGCGCCGGAGCAGTACGCGAACTTGTCGCCCGGGGCCGCCATGAGCGGCTGGTCGAGCATGAACTTGTACCAGTCGGGCTGTTCCGTCTGCGACTGCATGTGCCCCTCGTTTCCTGGCTGATCGATGTCCCCGTTCTCGTCGCACGCGAACCCCGACGTCATGGTCATCAGGTGCTCGAGAGTCATGCGCTGCTTGCGCGGATCCGGATGGGCAAACGAGGAGTACTCCGGGAACGCCGCGTAGACGGGCGTCCGGGGTCCGATCGCGGCGCCGTTGTCGATCGCGATGCCCGCCATGACGGAGGCGAACGTCTTGCCGCCGGAGCGCAGGTCGTGCGGCCGCTCGCGCTCGAAGCCGTAGAAGTACTCCTCGAGCGCGAGCTTGCCGTGCCGCGCGATGAGCAGGCTCTGGATGAGCGGCGCAGTCTGCGGCCGCGGGTCGGTGTCGAGCACCTTCTGGACGAGCGCGGAAACCCGAGCGGTGTCGAGCCCCAGCGCGGAGAGGGAAGCGATCGCCCACCCTTCCGCCGGAGCGGAGGGCGGGCGGTACGCGTACCGGGGCTCGGCGGGCGTCCGCGGAAAATAGCCGAGCGCCTCCTCGCGGGACTGGCGGGTCAGCTCGAGAGTCGTCCGCAGCTCCGGCAGGGGAGTGCCCTCCGGGACGGGCAACAGGAGCCGGTCGTACTTCGCGTCGTACCCCGCTTCGAGGACCGTCGCTCCGTTCTGGAGGCTCAGGAACTTCAGGCGCGAGCCTTCCGCGGCCAGACGGAACCTGCCGTTGGTGAAAAACCCGTCCGGGTTCCGGAACACGGCGCGCACGACGCCGTCGGAATCCTGGCGGACGTCGACGTACACGGTGACCGCTTCTTCTCTCGGCTCGACCTTTCCGCGCCAGCCTTCCTGCGACGGCGCGAGCTCCACGGGAGTAGCCCACGCGACAGCCGTCACGATCCCGGCGGGCTGGATCCAGTAGCCGCGGATGCGGCCGTCCGTCTCGCGGAGCCCTCGAAAGCGGCCGAGCTTTCCCGGGAGCTCGAACGTGAAACGGCCGGGCTCCTCCCGCACCGCCGCCCAGGTCCCGGCGATCGAGGCGAGCCAGCCGTCGGGTCCTCGTTTGAGAACGAGCTCCCCGCGAATCGCCGGGCCGAAGGAGCGGTGGACGCCCCACAACCCGATCGCGCGTCCGAGCTCCGGCGGAACCGGCGCGGTGGCGGGCGGAGGCGTGGCGGAAGCCGGCGGTGCGGCGGCCTGGCCCTGCGCGAGAGCCCGCAGGGCAATGGCAAATCCGGCGGCGAGGGCGAGCCGCGAGAGACGCATGGGAACGCTCCTCATCGGCGCAACGCGGTTTCCCGCGCTTCGAGCCACTGCAGGACGGGAGCGACTCCGCTCTGCATGTTGCGGCGCAGCGCCTCGCAGGCGCGGGGAAGATCGCGCGCTCGCAGCGCCGCCAGGATCCTGCGGTGCTCGCCGCTCGCGGCGCCGACGTGGCGGCGCTCGCGCATGTAGGCGATCTCGTAGCGGCGGGTCCGGCGCATGAACTGCTCGATGAGGCCGACGAGCACGCGGTTAGGGCAGCCGGCGAGGAGCTCGAGGTGCCACGCGTCGTCCCGGGAGATGACGCTCTCGGCGTCGCCGCCCCGCGCGAGCGCCTCGTTCATCCGCTGAAGGGCCGCGATGCGCCGTGGCGAGGGAATCCCCGCGAGCTTCAGCGCCTCCGGATCGAGGATCGCGCGGATCGGGTAGATCTGGCGGAACTCGTCCGCCGTAAACGGCATCACGGAGAACCCGATGCGAGGCGAACTCGTGACGGCTCCTTCCGATTCGAGTCGGCCGAGAGCTTCGCGGAGCGGCGTCCGGCTGACGCCGAGACTCTCCGCCAGCCGCACCTCGTTGAGACGTTCCCCGGCGGGAAGGCGCCCGTCCATGATCCGTTCCCGCAGCTCCGCCGCAATCTCGCCGCTCAGATTGGGCCGTTCCGCGAGCGCCGGTTCCATACCCATGCTGAATACTGTATACAATTCCGCCCGCCGAAATCCAGAAATCGCGAGCTCAGGATTTCCGGGTGGATCTGTTACTCGTTTCGGAGAGCCGCGAGGGGGTCCATCCGGGTGGCTCGCATCGCGGGCAGGAGACACGCCGCCAGCGCGACGAGGCACAGGACGAAGGCCACCGCCGCGATCGTTGCGGGATCCGTCGCGCTCACGCCGAAGACGAGACCCGCGAGCACGCGCGAAAGGGCGAGCGAGCCTCCCAGGCCTACCAGCACCCCGCCGAGAGTCGGGCGCATGCCCTGGCTGACGATGAGCCGCAGGACGTCGGAAGCCTGCGCGCCGAGCGCCATGCGGAGCCCGATCTCCTGGCCCCGGCGGCGCACCGCGTACGAGAGCACGCTGTAGATCCCCACGGCCGCGAGCAGAAGCGCGAGAGCCGCGAACGCGGCGAAGAGCGTCATGCCGAACCGCCGCTGGGAGAGCGAGTCGGACAGAAGATCCTCGAGGGTGCCGGCCTGCAGAACGGGCTGGTCGGGATCGACCTGGCGGACCGCCGCGATCGCGCCGGCCGCTATGCCCGACGTCTTCGAACGAATGGCGAGGTCCATCCCCTCGTAGGGAAACTGCGCCATCGGGAGGTACATCGCGGGGACGGGCTCCTTGAGCTCCAGGCCGTTCAGTTTTACGTCGTTGACGACCCCCACGACTTCGCGGACCTTGTCGGGAAAGAACGTCGTGACGAGCCGCTTGCCGAGCGGGTCCTCGCCCGGCCAGAAGCGCTTCGCCATCGACTCGCTGATGAGGATCACGCCCGGCGAGTCCGAACGGTCGGCGTCCGTGAACGCTCGTCCGCGGAGGACCCGCATGCGCAGGACCTTCAGGTAGTCGCCGGCGATGACCGTCGAAACGACGTTCGGCTGCTGTCCCACCGGCACGACGGGACGGCCCTCGATCGCGACGGGCCAGTTGTCGTTGTTGGTCAGCGGAAGGTTGCTCGCCGCCCCGACGGACTCCGCGCCGGGAAGCGCGCGGAGCTTGTCGAGAAGCTGCCGGTAGAAGGCGAGCTTCTGCGCCGGCTCCGGATACTTGTTCTTCGGGAGGATGACCGTCATCTTCACTACGTCGTGCGGGTCGAACCCCGGGTCGATCTGGCGGACCATCCAGAGGCTGCGGATCAGCAGCCCCGCGCCGACGAGCAGGACGAGCGAGAGCGCGACTTCGGCGACGACGAGGAAGTTTCGCGCCTTTCCGCCGCCGCTGTCCGCGTCGGTGCGGCCCGTTCCCTGTTTGAGGGAGTCCGCGACGTCGGCGCGCGTCAGCCTCCACGCGGGAGCGATCCCGGCGAGCACCCCCGTCAGGACGCAGATCACGAGCGTGAAGAGAAGGACGGGCACGTCGAGCTGGACCACCGTCGACGCCGGAATCTGGTCGGCGAGAAGCTTCGTCAGGGTCCCCGCGCCCAGGCCCGCTAGCACCAGCCCGATGGCGCCTCCGAGCAGCGATAGCAGCACCGTCTCGGCGATGAGCTGTCTCACCAGGCGCGAGCGGCTCGCGCCGAGCGCTCCGCGGATCGCGATCTCCTTGCGCCGGCCGAGCGTCCGCGCCAGCACGAGATTGGCGACGTTGGCGCACGCGATCAGGAGGACGAACGCGACGGACCCGAGCAGCACGAGAAGCAGGGGCCGCACGTCCCCGACGAGATCTTCCTGGAGCGGGAGGACGAGCGCGCCCCACCCGGCGTCGTCTTCGGGGTATTGAGCCGCGAGGCGCGCCGAGATCAGGTTCATTTCCGTCTGCGCGCGGCCGACGTCGACGCCGTTCTTCAGGCGCGCGATCACGGCGCAGTTGTGATTGCCGCGCACGGCCCGCTGCTTCGCGTCCCACGCGAGCGGCACCCACGCCTGGGCAAACCCGGGCACGCGAACGCGCGGGCCCATCACGCCGATGACTTTGTAGGGCTGGTCGTTCAAGCGGATCTCGCGGCCGACGATCGAGCGTTCGCCGCCGAACCGCGCCTGCCAGAACTGGTAGCCGAGAACCACGACGTGCGGCCCTCCGGGCGCGTCCTCCTCCGCGGTGAACGCCCGGCCGTAGAGCGGCGTCACGCCCACCGCGTCGAAAAAGTCGCGGTTGACCTCCGCCGTCTGCACGGCCTCCGGCCGCCCGTCGCCCGTCAGGTTCAGGCTGCGGAAGTGGCTGAGACCCATCTTTTCGAAGACGTGGTTCTGGGCCTGCCAGTCGAGGAAGTTTGCCGGGGACACGGAGAAGGTCTTGAGGCCGGGGAAGGAGCTTTGCGGCGGCGTGTGCCACACGCGGACGAGCCGGTTCGCCTCCGGATAGGGGAGAGGCTGGACGAGGATCGCGTTGACGAGGCTGAAGATCGCCGAGTTGGCGCCGATGCCGAGGGCGAGCAGGGCGACGGCGGCCGCCGTGAAACCGGGACTCTTCGCCAGCAGCCTCAAACCATGCCGGAGGTCCCGAAGAAGTGTCTTCATGCGGCCAGAGAGGGCAAGCGAGGTGCCACGGCTCGCTCCGCCCGGAAGTCCGGAAAACATGAGACTTGCTGTCGCCATCGAAGAGACAAGCCCCGTCCCGACGTTCAGAACCGAACACCCGCTGTCCGCATGGGGTCAGTCGCGCGTTCAGGTACTCGGGAGATCTCGAAAACGCCCGGACCGGCGATATCGTTCCGGCGCCAACCGAGGAACACGCCGTGCGCCTGACCTTTTTATCGGCCGCGATCCTGCTTCTTCTCGTCGTCCCTTCTCACCGCGCAGCGGCCGCGCCCCCGGCCTCGGCCGCGCGCGAGAGGCTCCACGCGCTCTTCGACGAGGCGTGGGAGTTCGAGCTGCGCGAGGACCCTCTCTTCGCGAGCGGCGTCGGAGATCATCGCTACGACGATCGGCTTCCCGCGGTGTCGGTGCAGGATCTCCTGAGAAGGACCAACGCCCGCCGGGCATTCCGGGACCGCCTCCTCGCGATCGATCCCGCCTCGCTCGACGGCGCCGACCGCGAGAGCCGGGCGCTCCTGCGCTTTCAGCTCGAAAGCGCGATCTCCGATTTCGAGCTGCACCGGTATCGCTTTCCCATCAACGCGGACAGCGGCTTCCACATGGATTTCGCGCAGTTGCCGGAGCAGACCCGCTTCGACACCGCGGCGGACTACTCGCGCTACATCGCCCGGCTTCGCGCCTTCCCGGCGTATGCCCGCGAGAACGTCGATCTTCTGAGGGAGGGGATCCGCACCGGCTGGACGCTGCCGCGCGCGGTTCTGTCCGGATACGAAAAGACGATCGAGGCGCACGTCGTTTCCGACCCTTCGAAGAGCCGGTTCTTCCGGCCGTTCGCCGGTTTTCCGGCCTCAGTGCCGCCGGCCGAGCGCGCCCGGCTGACGGCGGAGGGCGAGAGCGCGATCCGCGACCAGGTCGTCCCGGCCTACCGCGCGTTTCTCGACTTCTTCACGAAGGAGTACGTACCGGCGGCGCGGGAGACGGTGGGCGCCGGAGCGATGCCCGGAGGGAAGGAGTACTACGCCCATCTCGTCCGCCAGTTCACGACTCTCGATCGGACTCCCGAGCAGGTCCACGCGATCGGGCTCGAGGAGGTCCGCCGCATCCGCTCCGAGATGGACGAGGTCATTCGAAAGACCGGGTTCCAGGGGAGCTTTGCCGATTTTCTGAAGTTCCTCCGGACCGACCCCCGCTTCTACGCGAAGACGCCGGAGGAGCTCCTCGAGCGGGCGTCACGGATCGCCAAGCGCATCGACGGCCGGCTCCCGGCCTTCTTCGGACGCCTTCCGCGGCAGCCGTACGGCGTCGAGCCCGTCCCCGCCGAGATCGCGCCGAAGTACACGGGCGGTCGCTACGTCCCGGCGCCGCCAGGCGGCAAGAAGGCAGGGACCTACTGGGTCAACACCTACGCGCTCGAGAGCCGCCCGCTGTACGTCCTCGAGTCACTCACGCTTCACGAAGCGGTCCCCGGCCATCACCTGCAGATCGCCCTCGCGAGCGAGCTGACCGACCTTCCCGCCTTCCGCCGCTTTCTCTACGTGGACGCGTTCGGCGAAGGATGGGGGCTCTACTGCGAGCGTCTCGGCACGGAAATCGGCCTCTACACGGACCCATACAGCGACTTCGGTCGCTTGACCTACGAGATGTGGCGCGCCTGCCGCCTCGTCGTCGACACGGGGCTCCACGCGCTGGGGTGGTCGCGGGCGCAGGCGATGGAATACCTCTCATCGAACACCGCCCTCTCGCTCCACGAGTGCGAAACGGAAACGGACCGTTACATCTCGTGGCCGGGGCAGGCCCTCGCCTACAAGACCGGCGAGCTCACGATCCGGGCGTTGCGCCGCCGCGCCGAAGAAGCGCTGGGCGCGAAGTTCGACATACGCGAGTTCCACGACCGGATCCTCGCCGGCGGAACGGCGACGATGCCGGTGCTGGAGGCGAGGATCGATGCGTGGATCCGGGCCCTGTCATCCTGAGCGAAGCGAAGGAACCGCTCTATTACTGAAGCGCTCTCGTGACGCCCGCGTCGAGTTAGAGGGCAGGTCCTTCGTCGCTCCGCTCCTCAGGATGACAAGGCGGCCGCCCACCGCACTCAGCAGTTCTCGTACTTCCAGTTGCGGCGTTTTCCCTCCGCGAGCCACTCGATGGTCGTGTCGAGACGTTTCTTGCGGGTCGCGTCCTGCTTCGCTTCGGTGATCCACTGGATGTATTCCTTGCGGGCGCCGGGTGGAAACTTTTCGAACGTAGCGGCGGCGGCTCTGTTCTTCTTGAGCCTCGCCTGAAGGTCGTCCGGAACGGCGGCCGGCGCGGACTTCTTCGCCTGCCGCGGGCGCGAGGGGACTCCCGATTCGGTGAGGTCCGCCGCCTGGCGGATGTACTTCGTCATTTTCCGGTCGGACGGCACATCCTTAAGGCTGGTGAGACGTCCCAGGCTTCCCATCGCGGTGTCGGCCTGGTCTCCATCCTTCCCGAGCACGTCCACCATCCCGCGATGCCAGAAGATGAACGCCGCGTGCTCCTTGAAGGCAGCCATGCCGCAGAGGATCTTTCCTCCGTACATCCAGGTCGGAGAGCGCCATTTCAGCGTCTCCTCCGCTTCGGGGCAGGCCTCGTGGACGAGCTCCCTCAGGTGGCGAAGGATCGGTCTCGCGAACTCGCGGGAGCTCTCGATATAAGCGTCGATGCGCGGATCGGTCTTCGGCATGTCGCCCCTCCCGCTACTTCAGCCCGTCCAGGTCCTTCGCCACTTCGTCGAGCTCGCGCGAGAGGGTGTCGACCCGTTCGACCTGGTAGGTGGCCGGTTTGCCTTCCCAGCCGTTCAACGCTCCGTACACCGTGTCGAGGTGCTCACGGATGCGCTCCTCCCCGGTGATCGCCCCGCCCTCTTTCGTCGCGACGATGCGGCGCTTCAGCACGTCGAGCTGTTCGGCTCTCGCCGGTGCTCCGCCCTTGACGGCCTCCGCGCGGGCAGCGTCGATGCGATCGACGAGCGCGCTCATCCGCTCGAAAAGCCCGTGCGCGCGCATGACGGCGTCGAACTGCGCCTTGCGATCCGCCGCGGTGTAGGGCGCGCGGCGGTCGAGGCCCACCTCGATCTTCGTCTCGATGGCTTTTCCACCTTTCGTCAGCCGCGCCGTGTAGGTCCCTGGCGGCACCCTCGGTCCGCGCGACGCGGAAAAGGCGAGTGAGGCCGCGCGAGGAACTCGCGGCGGCTTGACCTGCATCGACCAGACGGCGCGGTTCAGTCCGCGCCGCTTCGTCGGGCTGATCGAATCGACGAGCTTGCCGGCGGAGTCGAAGATCTCGAGCCGGATCGGTCCGAAGAGATGCCGCGTTCGCTGGTAGTACGTGATCACGGCGCCGCCCGGCGGATTGCGGCCCACGAAGCTCGCGTCGCCCTCTACCCATCCGCCGTTGGCCGGCATCCGCTGCTGGACGGGACGGCCCGGCAGAAACGCCGCGTCCGCCGACATCGTCTCGCCGGTCAGGCTCCGCAGCGGCGTCAGGTCGTCGATGATCCAGATTCCGCGGCCGTGCGTCGCCAGCACGAGATCGTGCTCGCGCGGATGCACCTGGATGTCCCGGACGGCGACGCTCGGGAAGTCTCCGCCCTTGAACTCCGCCCACGTCTTGCCGGCGTCCGGCGAAATCCACAGCCCGAACTCCGTGCCGAGGAAGAGGAGGTCCTTCCGGACGGCGTCCTCCTTGACGACGTGCGCGTATCCGCGGACGCCCTGCTCGGGCGAGACGAGGCGCGTCCAGCTCTTTCCGAAATCCGTGGTGCGATACACCCACGGCGTCATGTCGCCGAACGTGTGGCGGTCGAACGCGGCGTAAGCGGTTCCCGGCTCGAACCGGCTCGCCTCCACCCAGCTCACCCACGACGCTTTCGGCAGCCCGGAGACGCGGCCCGACAGGTTCGTCCACGTCTTTCCGGAATCGCGCGTGAGCTGGAGGTTGCCATCGTCCGTCCCTACCCAGATCACGTTTCCGTCGAGAGGCGACTCGGAGATCGAGTAGATGGTCGTGTGCATTTCCGCCGAGGAGTTGTCGACGGTGACGCCGCCCGACTCCTCCTGTTTCTGTTTCTGCGGGTCGTTTGTGGTCAGGTCCGGCGAGATGCGTTCCCAGGTGTCGCCGCGGTCCTTCGAGCGGAAGAGGAACTGCGCGCCGATGTAGATCGTCCCCTTCTGCGTGGGTGACGCGAAGATCGGGGCGTTCCAGTTGAACCGCAGCTTCTCCTTGAAGCCTGCCTTCGGTTGAATGTCGCGCGTCGCTCCGGTCTTGCGGTCGACCCGTCCGACGTAGCCGCCCTGAGACTCCGCATAAACGGCGTTTTCGTCGGTCGGATCGGGCACGGTCCAGAAACCGTCGCCGCCGTAAAGGTTCTGCCACTGCGCGTTCGTGATCCCGCCCGGATGCGCCGACTCTCCGACCCAGGAGCTGTTGTCCTGCAGCCCGCCGTACACCTCGTAAGGGTCCCGCGCGTCGAGGGCGACGTGGTAAAACTGCGAGACCGGCAGGTTGTTCGTCTTCCACCAGCGGCTTCCGCCGTCGTACGAGATCCACAGCCCTCCGTCATCCCCTGCGACGACGTGCTTCGGGTTGTCGGGATCGATCCACACGTCGTGCCAGTCGCCGTGGCCGCCTCCCGACGTCTCCGCGAAGCTCCGGCCGCCGTCCGAGCTCACGATGAGCCCGCCGCCCGGCTTGAAGAGATGGTCCGGATTCGTCGGGTCGACGACGAGACGGCCGAAGTAGAAGGGCCGCCACACCATGCCCTGGCTCTTGTCGCGCGCCTCCCACGTCTTTCCGCCGTCGGAGGACCGGTACAGCGCCGAGTGCGCCGACTCGACGAGCGCGTACACGACGTTCGAATCCGACGGCGCCGCGACGACCTCGACCCGCCCCCACGGCTTGGCCGGCAGTCCCGCGTTGCTCTTGTCCGTCAGCTCCGTCCAGGTCTTTCCTCCGTCCGAAGAACGGAACATCCCGCTCCCCGACGCCGCGGCAGGGCCGTCGCCGCCCGACCGGAACGTCCAGCCCTTGCGCCGGAAGTCCCACATTCCCGCGAAGAGGACGTCCGGGTTCTTCGGGTCCATCGTCAGCCCGGAGCATCCCGTCGATCCGTTCGCTCCCTTGAGCACGAGCGCCCATGTCTTTCCTCCGTCGCCCGTCCGATACACGCCGCGCTCTGCGGCGTCGCTCCAGAGCCGGCCAGGCGCGCACGCGTAGACGACCTCCCCGTTCTTCGGATGCACGAGCACGCGAACGATGTGCTCCGTGTCGCGCAGCCCCGAGTTCGTCCACGTTTCGCCGCCGTCGGTCGACTTGAAGATTCCGTCGCCGATGGACACGGAGTTGCGCATCCATGACTCGCCCGTACCCACCCAGATGGTCCCCGGATTCGAAGGGTCGATGGCTATGGCGCCGATCGATTGGACGGGCTGCTTGTCGAAGACGGGCTTGAACGTGGTGCCGCCGTCCTGCGACTTCCAGACGCCGCCGCTCGCGGCGCCGACGTAGAGCGTCGTCTTGCCGCCTTCGTTTCTCGCCGCGACGGCGGCGATGCGCCCGCTCATCGCGGCGGAACCGATGTTTCTCGCGCCGAGGCCGGACAGCGTGGCCGAATCGAACTTCGGCGCGCCGCCGCCCGATCCGCCGGCGGGCGGGGGCGGAGCGGCCTGTGAGGGAGCGGAAGCCGAGGGAGCCGCCGTCGCGATCACCGCGCGAGGGATCGGAGTTCCCGCGGGAGGAAACCGGAACATGGAATCGTCCGCGTCGACGTTGACCTCCGCCCGCTGAATCGTGATGCGGGCGCTGCGGGGGCGTCCCTTCGCGCCCGCCTCGATCGAAAAGGGGATCCAGAGCCCGTCCACCTGCTCGTAGCTGCCCAGATCGGCCTCGGAGATCCGCTCCGTTCCACGGACGTGGGAGATCGTTTCGATCCGGATCTCGAGGAAGTAGTCGGGATCGAGGAAAAGGTACTGGGTGTCGCCGTCTTTGAGCGTTACGCGCAGCTTGTGCGCCGGCGTGCCGTCCACGTCTTCCGTCCCCATGTACTCGACGCGATGGCCCTTCTCCCGCCAGTGCACCAGCGGTCCCTCGATGTCCGCTTCGCGCGCGCGGATCCGCGCGTCGTCGGCCGAGTCGCGCTGCGCGTCGCGTCTCCCCTCGAACGGGTCCAGCGTCCATGCGTCCTTGCCGTCCCACGTTTCGACGGCGGTGAGCCCCTGAAGAGTGGTCTCGGTGCGGATCATGCCGGGGCGTTTCTGGATCTGCCCCCACGCCGCCTCGATCTGGCGGTCGCCCGCTCCAAAGACGAGCTTCCCCGTGACGCGGAGCGAGCGCAGCGCGGCGAGCTTCGCCGCTCCTCCGCGCGCCTCGAGGTTTTTCGCGATGAGCTCGTCCGCCGTCATCGGCGCCGCGGGAGATGCCGCGGCAGCGGGGCGGGGGAGCGCGGCGGCAACGAGAACGGAAAGGACTGCAGCGGCGGCCAGACGCATTCGGACCTCCAGATCGGTTTGGCGGCCGATTATAGGAGGCGCTCCACGACGCGATCGCATGGTGAGTAAACTTGTCACGCGATGCTTCAGGTGACGCCCGCGATCGCGATCGAGGATCGGGAGCTCGAGGAGCGGTTCGTTCGCGCGTCGGGTCCGGGAGGGCAGAACGTCAACAAGGTGGCGACGGCGGTCGAGCTCCGTTTCGACGTCGCCGCATCTTCTCTTCCCGAAGACGTGAAGCGGCGGCTCGCGGGCATCGCCGGCAGCCGGATGACTTCGGAAGGCATCCTCCTGATCGACAGCCGCGAGCACCGCACGCAGGCGCGCAACCGGGATGCCGCGCGCGAACGTCTCCTCGCGCTGCTCCAGCGCGCCGCCGCGCGCCCGCGGCGCCGGAGGAAGACGAAACCGAGCGCGGCAGCGAAGGAAAAGCGCCTGGAAACGAAGGTGCGGCGCTCCCGGATCAAGGCGGCCCGGGGCCGGGTGGCCGAGGATTAGCGGGGAACTCCGGCCTCGGAGCTGATAGCTGATAGACTGTCCGCTCGTCCTCAATTCGCTCTGTTTCGCCAGCCCCCGCGCTGGCGCTCCCGATCGGAATGACACGAGATTCGGAGCGCCGAGCCGGCGACACTTCGAGTCCCTTTTTACCGGCGAGTGCACCTAAGGATGGATCTATGAAGCTCTATGTCGGCAATCTCGCGTACAACGTCTCGGACGATCAACTGCGTGACCTGTTCGCGAAATACGGAGTCCCCGACACCGCGACCGTCATCATGGACCGCGATTCCGGCCAGTCGAAGGGTTTCGGCTTCGTCGAGTTCAGCGATGACACGGTCGCCAAGAACGCGCTGGCGCTGAACGGCACCGAGTTCGGCGGGCGTTCGCTGAAGGTCAACGAGGCGCGGCCGCGTACGGATGGTCCGGGCAACGGCGGACGTCCCCGCTACTGACGCTCTCTCTGCGCCCTCGAGGCGCGTGTCGAGGTGAAAAAGGCCCCTTTTCCGGGGCCTTTTCTCTTGGTCGGCCGGGAAGCGCGCGGCGCGCGTGGTATCGTGAAGATCTCCGCGGCTCGTTCGCCCGCTCCCGGCGAGGAAATCCGAGCGAATGCTCAGCGGAAAAGGAAAGAGGTCCCTCGTGGCCAACAACAATGACATCCGGAGATGGAACTGCCGGCACTGCGGTCGCGCCAACGTCACACTCGTGTCGCTCGAAGGCAAGGTGAAGTGCGAGCACTGCTCGCAGGAAACCGCGATCCAGCCGAGCCGCCTTCCCCGGGTTCCCCGCACCGCTCCGTCGCCTTCCGCTTAACCGGCCCTCCGGCGGGTGCCTGAGTCCATCCTCGCGGCGGTGATGCCGGGCCCCCGCCGCCCGATCGAGCACCGCCGGTATCCCGCTCCCGCGCCCCGAACCGGCGGCGCCATCCTGGAGACGATCGCGACCGAGGTGTGCGGCACCGACGTGCACCTCCACCACGGCCGGCTCGCCGGCGTCCCCTTCCCGATCATTCCGGGGCACGTTAACTGCGGTCGCGTGCTCGAGACCGGCGGCCCCGTCTTCGACGTCGAGGGGCGCGAGATCCTCCCTGGAACGGTCGTGACGTTCTTCGACGTCTTCGGCACCTGCGGCTCGTGCTGGCACTGCCTCGTGGCGAAGTCCGCGACCCGATGCCCGAGCCGGAAGGTGTACGGGATCACGACGTCCGCCGACGACGGACTCCTCGGCGGCTGGGCCGAGCGCATCGAGATTCTTCCGGGCGTGCGGATGCTGCCCTTCCCCGCAGGCATTTCTCCCGAGGACTTCATGGGCGGCGGATGCGGCTTGCCGACCGGTTTCCATGCCGTTGAGCGCGCGGGAATCGCCCTCGGCGACACCGTGGTCGTTCAGGGGAGCGGACCCGTCGGGCTGAACGCCGCGATCTTCGCGCAGCTGTCGGGCGCGCTCGCCGTGTACGTGATCGGAGCTCCGCGCGCGCGTCTCGACGCGGGGCTGCGCGTCGGCGCGGCGGACGTGCTCGACGTCACGGAGGAACGCGACCCCGCCGCCCGCGCCGCGTGGGTGCGGGAACGCACCGGGGGGCGCGGAGCGGATGTGGTGATCGAAGCGTCGGGAAATCCCGCCGCCGTTCCCGAGGGGCTCGAAATGCTACGCGACGCGGGCCGCTACGTCGTCGTCGGGCAGTACACCGACGGAGGCGACGCCGCGGTGAACCCGCACCGCCAGATCAACCGGCGCCACGCCACCATCCTCGGGTGCTGGGGATACGAGTTCACGCACCTGCACCGCGCCCTCGCGATGATGGCCCGCCACAACGAGCGGTTCCGCTGGCGAGAGCTCATCACACGGGAGTACTCGCTCTCGGAAGCGCCGCGCGCCCTGGAGGACATGGAGAAGCTTGCCGTCGTGAAGGCGATCATCCGGCCCGGCAAGACATCGACAGACTGACGCCGAAAAGCCTCTCGGGACAGGGCATCCGTGGCTTTCCCTGGCCGCCGAGCGCACAATCCGAATGAGTGGCTCGCGAAAAAGAAATCGGGAGATCCGGTGCAATCGCGCTCGGCGGCGCCGTCGCGTTGACGGGCGCCGCCATCGTCGCCGTGGCGCTGTTCGGCAAGGATGACGGCTTCCATTCCCCGCGCTGGGTTGTCGCATGCGCCGGAGCCGCGTTCCTCTTTTTCGGCGGCTGGACCGCGGCGCTCTACGCTCTCGGTTACGATCCGAAGCGTCCGAACGAAACGCTCCCTCGTCCCGGAGTCCAGCTCCTCGTCCTTATTCCGGGCCTGTTTTGCTTTGCGGCGCCTTTTCACTGGGTCGCATTCGGGCGCGGACCAAGGGCGTTCTCGTCGACGTTCTCGCTGTTTTCTTTCAGCGCCCGCGGCCGCGCCTCGGAGATCTCGGGCCGGGTGATGTTCGGGATCGGCTGTCTTCTGATCGACACGATCATCGTCATCGCAGTCGTGCGGCTGTGGCGCCAGCAGGCGGGGAGCGGATCGCCTCTGCCGCGAGGTGGTACGATCTCTTCTCCGACTCCCTCCGACGGACCCGCGGATTCTCCGTAGCTTCCCGTCGCCGGCCTTCGGCGAAAGGGACCCATTACAACCGCTCCTCGCACGGCCGCCGATTCATCCGCCCGAAGCGCCGCGTCGTCTTCGGGGCCGTTGAGCTTCACGATTCGGCTGACGCGCCTCGCACCGGCGGCGGCGGCGCCGCCCGGCCCGCCCGGACTGATCTCCGTCGCGGTGGAGTCGCCCGATCGAAAGCGCGCCGCGCGGCTGGGAAGCCTCACGGACGTCGCGCTGCGAAGCCGCCTCGCTCACTTCGACGCGCATCCCGCGAACGAGATCGCCGCGCTGCGGAGAGCCCTGTCGGCGGAAGGCGGCGAGTTTCTCCTCACGGAACGCTGGCCGGCGCGCGAAGCATGCCTCCGTTCCTGGTACGGCTTCACCGGAGCGAAGATGAAGCTGATCGAGTGGACCTGCGAGAGATGCGGAGCGGCCCGCCGCGAAAACGCCGGCGGCGGCCCGGGCGAGCTCTTCGTGCTCGTCTGCGTGTGCGGCCAGACGGCGACGTTTCCGATCCCGCTGACGCGATAACACGTCGCCTCCGCGGAGCGAGGGAAAGCGGCCTGCGGCCGCCGGCGCCCGGCTCGCGCGGATGCGCGCTCGACCGTGCGCCGAATCCTCACTCCGCTCCGGCGACCGCCGCGTGAGCCTCCTCCCTCCCTTCGGTCGGGAGACTACTCACGCGGCGAGCTGTTGACAGAGTGAAGCTGACAAGCCGCCGCGCGGTGGGCGGCGGTCGCGTCTCCTTCAGTGTCCGCGCTTGTGTTCCTCGTGTGGACGGTTGTTGGGGTGGTTCGGCCGCACCGGCGCCGGACGCGCCTCGGGACGGCGCCGCTCCTCGTGTCGCGGTTGAACGACCGGACGCGGCGCCACCGCGCGTGGACCGGGCCGATGCTCCATCCGGCGGCCGTCGGGACCGCGTCCCGGCCGCACGACGACCGCTCCTCCGGGCCGGCGATAACCCGGAGGACGCACCCAGACCCCGTGAGATGCGTACGGGCGCGTCGCCCAATACGAGCGCCGCCCGTACCAGGGGCGGTTTCGATAGTAGGTGTCCCAGTAAGGTCCGACCGCGAAGGGCACGATGGGTAGACCGATCGCGGGGCCCTCCGTTGAGGATGACGACCCGGTGGCCTTCGTACGGATATTCGAGGTTTCCCGAATAGACCCAGCCGCGGTCCGGTCCGATGCTCGCGTCGCACCAGGCATAGTCCTCGAGGCAACCGGCGACGTCGACCGGCGTGCCGGGAGGCACCCGGGAGACGACGGGGTACTCCTTTCCGGGGCCC
>DASQJK010000035.1:0-1561 GCA_035631095.1 Thermoanaerobaculia bacterium | reverse complement strand
GGCGGACTCCCCGGGCAGCACCGGCCGGTCCACGGTGTACTTGCACCGGTCGCCCTGCTGCGAGGGCTCGCCGGTGATCTTGATCTCGTCCGCCATCAGCGCTCGAGTATACCGGCGGGAAGCGCCCCTTTTTTTGCCGCGGCAGGGCGCCGGGGTGACATTCGTTGACGCCGAACGCTGCCGTGTCCGCAGCAAGAAGCCGCGTTTTCAGCGCATTGCGGTTCGCGCCATTCGGGCACGCGATTCGCTCCGTCCACGCGAGATGACGCTGCCCAGAAATCGCCATGCCCGGGGTTTCACCATGATCGAAACCCTGGTGGTGCTCGTGCTCGCCGGAATCCTCGCGGCGATCAGCGCTCCGTTCATCGAACGGATCATCCGTCACGAGCGGCTCCGGAGCTCCGTCCGGGAGGTCTACTCGATCGTGCTCGCCGCCCGCATGCAGGCGGTCAAGCGCAACACGCAGGTGATCGTGAAGTTCGACCTCGCGAACCGCACCGTTTACTCCTGGGCGGACGGCCTTCCCTACAACTACACGCGCGATGCGGGAGAGGACACCCTTTCGACGTACCGGGTGCCTGAGTGGATTTACTTCAGACAGGCGCCCGACGGGTCGGGTGTCGACAGCGCGAGCGCGGTCGCGTTCGACACGTACAACGGCAACCCCGGTCTGGTGGACATGATCGTCTTCCGCGGCGATGGAACGATCCTGACTCCCCAGAGCCCGATTTCCGGCCGCCCTCAAAAGCCGGGCACGTTCACGGCGACGGTCCCCTCCGGTTCCGTCAACTGCGACGCAGGAGGGGGACGCTGCCGCGGCGTCTTCATGTCGGACCAGCCGCTCACGGGCGACACACCCAACCGCAATACGTTCCGCATCAGCGTCGACGATTTCGGCTCGTCCGGAAGAGCGTCGCTCCTGAAGTGGCTCTCCACTCCGGAAGGCGGCAACGGCGGGGAACAGAACTACGTCCCCGCTCCCTGGAACTGGCCCGTCTAGAATCCGGACAGGCAACCCTCGACGCTGCGCCGGCAACTGAAGTCTTCCTGCGTGGCCTTCCGCCCTTGAAGGTGGCTGACCCCCTCGGATATAAGTCCCTTCTCGATGGCCAAGCTTTCCCGCCGGGACCTGAAGAGGAACGAGCTCGCGGAGACGATGAACCGCGGTGTCGATTACGTCTCGGTCCACCGGAAAGGCTTGACCGAGATCATCGCGATCGGCGCGGGTGTCGTCGTCCTCGCCGCGGGTTTCGTCCTCTTCCGCAGCTTCCGCGAGAATGAGGCTGGCCGGGAGCTATCCGCGGGTCTGGCAGCTCTCGACGCTCCGCTCGCCGGGACTCCCGCCGCCGCCACCGCTCCCCGGTCGTTCTCGACGGCCGCGGAACGGGACAAGGAGGCGCTCGACCATTTGCGCAAGGCGGCGGCGAGCAAAGGCACGGTGGCCGGCCGCGCGGCCGGTGTCATTCTCGCCGCGCGCGAGCCGAAGGCCCCCGAGTCCGCCGACCGTCTCGCCCGCGCTGCGCGCTCGGGCCGCGGCGAAGTATCGGCTGCGGCGGAGCTC
>DASQJK010000034.1:0-7378 GCA_035631095.1 Thermoanaerobaculia bacterium | reverse complement strand
CACATCGTCTCGATCAACGACTGGAAGAGCGTGATCGGCTGGGGGCGCTACGAGGAGCTCTCCGGAGACGCCGGGCGACTCGGTGTCGATCTCGTCACGAGGCGGCTCGCGGAGCCCTCGCTCGGTTCGACCGGCGCTCCGTCGTATCCGCTCCGCTGGGCGCAGTCGCGACCCCCCGACCCGGACGGCCCCGCCGTGGTCGCTTACCGGATCCGCCTCGGCAGAATGCGCGGACGCTTCGAGCGCCCCGACTAGGTTTCCCGCCGCCTCAGGATCCGGGGAGTCGAGAGAAGAGAGGCGCCGTAGAGGGCGAACGCGAGGAAGAGAGTCAGCGGCCGGCCCGCCGGGACGTCCTCCACCACGAGCTTGATCCCGGCGAGCACGAGCACGGCCCAGGCGAGCCAGCCGAGCTCGTCGAAGGAAGTCCGGCGCGCGAGGAAGGCGAGGACGACCGCCGCCGCGGCGAGCACCGCCGAGCGGACGAGCGCGATCGCCGCGGGGTCCGCGCCACCCGACAATCCGCCGAGAAAGGCGATGAGCAATCCGGCGGCGCCGAGGCACGCGATGACCGAGAGCGCCGTGCGCGCGACGGCTCCGACGACGTCCGCGCGGACGCTCTTCGAGCGCGCGATCATCGGCAGGCAGGCGCCGCAGACGGCGAGCGTCGTGAAGGCGGTGGATGAGAACGCCTCGGGTGAGACTGCGCCGCGAAGGACCAGCGATTCGATCGACACCGACGCCAGGCCGGAATGCCACGCGGCCGCGGCGGCGAACCCGGCGGCGTGCAGCCGGAGGACAGGAAACCGCGAGCTCCCGAAAGCGGCCCCGAGGGCGAGCAGCATGAAGAGCCACGCCGCGGCGGGCCCCGCGAGGAGAAGTGAGACTCCGAACACCACGAGCGCGAGCGCGAGAGCCGCGCACCACGAGACGCTCCGACTCGAATCTGTCCGCCGGTCGAGAAAACGGAGCGCCGCGGCGTAGCAGGCGCCGCCCGCCGCGATCGCCGCGATGGCCAGCGGAGCCGTCCTCGCGCCCGTGCTCCGCAGGAGAGCGACCGCGCTCCCTAGCCCGACGGCCAGAGAACCGAACGTCTGCAGGATTTCGAAGGCACGCACTCCCCGCCGCAGCACGAGCGTTCTCACGAGGAAGGTCCCGACGTAGAGGAGAGGAAGCGCGAGCGACAGGAACACGAGAACGGAGAGGCGGTCCGTGTCCACGGCTCGAGCCGGCGTCTCCGCCATGAGAAGAGCCGCCGCCATCCAGAGCACGAGCATGTCTGCCGCGCCCGCCGCCGGCCAGCGCAGCAGGTCCCAGGCGAGAGAGCCGTCCGTCAGCCACAGAGTGGCGATCCCGATCGCGATGAGCGTCGCCGCAAACGGAGCGACCGCGCCGGTCACGATCGAGAGGACGGCCGCCGTGGCTGCTGCGGCCAGGGCCGCGAACCAAACCACGCCACCGAGATCGCGCCGCCGACCCGCGACGAGGCAGGCCCCTGTCAGGACGAGGAGGCCGGCCGCCGCGGTCCAGGGACCGGCGGCATGGAAGCGCGTCAACGCCTCGAAGAGGAGAGGGTCGCCGATGATGACGGCGGTCACCCCGAGGAACGATGCGTGGATGCGCCGCCCGCGGCCCGCGAGCCGCACGGCGACGAGGATCCAGGCCAGGGCGTATGCGAATCCCGCCGCGATCCCGGCGGAACGAGGGACGGCGCCCGCGTCGGTGATGGTGCGGATGAGGAGAGCTCCGCCGAGCACGAGGAAGCTCGTGCCGAGCCCGCTCAGGACCGCGAGGATCGTGTTCGTATTGGGAATGAGATCGGCGGAGAAGACCTCTCCTTCCGGCTCCGCCGCCGACCGCTCGTCCAGCTCGACCGCAGGCCCGACGGAAGGAGCGGAAGAGGCGAGAACCGCGGGGGCAGTCGGAGTCGAAGGGCCGAGCCTCTCGACTGCGGCCGCAAGCTCGGCGATGCGCGCTTCGAGCCGATCGAGCCGCTGTTCCGTCGTCTCGATGGTGAGAGTTTTCACGACTTAGGGGGCCACGGGGGAAGTGTCCGCGCCCCGAGCCCCCGGCGCCTGATGCAAACGGCTCAGCGCCGCGGCAGCGAACCCGGGAAGCTAGAGATCCGCGCGCGAGATCCGTCGAAGCGCCAGCAGGACCGGGGCGGCGAGCCAGAACAGGATGCTCGTCCCGATCGCCAGCGCGGCTCCGAGGGGGCCCCGGGTGAACCGAAGGAACGCGAGAGAGGCGGAGCCGAACGCGGTGGTGCCCTCGATGGCGAGGAGCGCCCCGGTCCGCAGGGCGTCGACCGGGTTCACGAAGACGGAGAGGATGAGCGAGCGCGAGGCGGCGCCGGAGGGGAGCAGGGTCGCGAGGCCGAGCGCCGCGACGTCGAAGAGGACGACGCCGCCGAACCAGACGATGAGCGCGATCGCGAGAGCCTTCGCTCTCCGCCCGGTTCCGCCGGCGGCGAGCAGGCCCGCGAGCCCCAGGAAAATGGCGGTGAGCAGGAGACCGGTCGCGAAAAGCACGAAGTACCCGATCAAACCCTCGCGCCCCGCCTGCCAGAAGATCACGATCCCCGCGGCTCCGAGACCGATCGCCTGCGCCGAAGCGAGCGCGAGAAAGAGCCCGAGCATTTTCCCGAGCCAGATCGAGCGGCGCGCGACCGGCTGGGAGAAGAGAAGCTCCGCCGCGCCCCTTTCCGGAGAAAGCGCGAGGACTCCCACGACGAGCGAGGTCAGCGGAACGAGGAGGAGGAGCAGCTGGACGAGCGAAACGGACGTGCGGGAAAAGTCCTGAACTCCGCCCCCGCCGGACAGGACGTAGCCGGACAGCGCGACCGCGACGGCCAGGACGGCGAAGACGGCGGCGAAGATCTGTGTCGAGCGGGATCGGACGGCGAGGAGCAGTTCCTGCCGGGCGCAGAGGAGGAGCGCGGATCCGCGAGCGCGCTCGTTCATCCTTTTTCGCGGAGGAGCCGGACGTAGTCGCCGACGACGATCGCTGCCGGATAGAGGACCTCCTCCTCCATCTGCGCGTGAAGGATCAGCTTGCGAGCGAAGTCGGCAAAGCCCGCCTGTTTCTCTTCCATCGCCGCCTGCATCAGCCGCTTCAGGGCGGCGACGATCCGCTGGTGGTCCGCGAGCATTCCGGGGAGCTCTTCTTTGAGCCGGGCGCTCTTCTCGAGGATCTCCGCGACGTCGTCGGGAACGACGCCGGAGGCGAGCGCCGGAAGGAGCGTCAGCGGTGGAATCGCGAAGGCTTCTTCGAGCTGGACGTGGGGGCCGACGACTTCGAGAACGTGGCGGGCCGCATCTCCCGTCGCTCCTCCCGCGCGAGTCGCCTTTTCCAGCTGATCGTGCAGCTCGTCATGCTCGAATCGAAGCGATTCCGGTCCGTCGTTGTTCATCGCGCCTCCCGCGCTGAAGGGCCGCTGCCCGGTCCGAAGACCTGCTGCGCCCGAAGCAAAGAGCCGCCGCGCGCCGCCGGATCGGCGGCAGCGGAAGCGCCGTCAGCATACGCGGTCAGGTGCGACCACATGGGGGTGGCGATGTCCGACCGTACGTAAACGGCGGTGTCCCGGCGGACCCATGCGTGTGTGCGATGGTCCGCGACGAAGCAAACGGCTTTGGGAGGCTGCGGTGTCCGGGACAGGTAGTCGCGCAGACACCCGATATCGTCGAAGAACCGCGGCTCCTCACCGGGCGCGACGAGCTGCGCCGCCAGGCTGGGGTCGGAGACGGGCATCCGGCAGAAGGCGCAGAGCTCGTTCCTGACATCGAGCGCAGCCGGTTCCGGCGGCGCGGCCGAGCACGCGAGGAGAGTCGAAAGCGCGCAGAGCAGGATGATGAAGGACCTCATGACGGGCCCTGGCTCTCCTGAACGTCCGCCGGCGGCGCCGGAGCTCCGATCAGCTCGCCATAGAGGGTTTCGAGCCGCCCCTCCTCGGCGGTCAATCCCCGGATCTCGACCCCCTCGAGTCGAACCGCGTCGAGCACGCGGGGACGCGCCGCGGCGGGTCCCGGAACGACGAGCTCCGATCCGGAAAACGCGGCCGCCGGCGCGATCTCACGCACTCGCTGGAGAAGACGGCGCGTCGGCCGCTCGATCCGGAGACGGAGTGCTCCTCGCGAGGCAAGGCGATCGCCGAGCTCGGCCGCCGTCATCGAGGCGACGAGCTTGCCCGCGACGAGGATGAGGAATCGGTCCGCGAGCCTTTCGACGTCTCCGAGCTGGTGAGAGGTGAAGAGGAGGGTCTGACCCGCTCGACGCCTTCTCTGGACGACGCCGTAAAAAGCGCAGAGCCCGTCGGGATCGAGGGCCGCGGTCGGTTCGTCCAGGAGCAGCACCGGCGCATTCGGGAGCACGGCGACGGCGAGGCCGAGGCGTTGAAGCATCCCGCCCGAATACGTCGCGACCCCGCGGTCCGAGGCGCCGTTCAAGGAGGCGAACCGCAGCACCTCGCCCGTTCGCTCCGGAGCGTTGCCGCGCAGCCGCCGGTAGAACTCGACGATCTCACGCCCCGTCACGCCGTCGGGAAAAGCGACTTTCTGAGGGAGGTAGGAAAGCCCGCGGCGGGCACGCGGTCCGCCCGGCGACAGCGGCGGATCTCCGACGAGGACGCGGCCCGACGTCGGCGTGAGGAGACCCGCGGCCGCCTTCAGCGTCGTCGACTTGCCGGATCCATTCGGGCCGAGCAGCGCCACGGCCTCCCCGCGCTCGAGCCGGAACGACAGCGAATCGACGGCGGTGACGCCGCCATAGCTCTTCGTGAACTCCTCGAAGACGATCACCGGCCGGCCTTCCAGACTGCCGCGGCGCCTGCGGCGGCGAGGGTGGCGGACGCGAGGAAGCCTGCGAAATGGAGGGAACGGGAGACCGGCGCGACGCGCGGTACGGCCGGGAGACGCGGAGCGGCGGCGAGCGGCGACCGGTCCTCCGCGGCGACCGCTTCGAGCACGGGAAACGTGCGCTCGGCCGCGCCGAGGGCCGTCCCTGCGAAGCCGGCGGTGAAGAGGTCGGCCGCGGACAGGTTTCCGCGAAGGTGGTCGAAGACCGAGGAGAGCCGGTACGGGCGATCGCTACGTCCGTCTCCGTCGAGATCGGGCTCATCGTTCCCGGACCAGTAGTTGCCGTCGAAGTTCGTGTCGGTCCGGCGGCCGACGAGCGTCAGCGGGGTCATGTTCGCGACGAACGAGTTCCCCTCGAAGCGGTTCCTCGCGCAGGAATCGTAGAGGACGATCGCCGTGTCGGACTCCGCAACCACGTTCCGGCGGAAGACGTTGTCGTAGGAGCCCTCCAGGAAAATCCCGCGCGCGTTGTCGGCGATCAAGTTGTCTTCCGCAATCACCTGGTCGCACGCCTTCAGGAGCAGCCCGACGGACGCAAAGCCGCGGTTATGGAGAAACTGGTTGCGTCGAAACACGATCCTCTTCGAGTACATGAGGGCCGTGCCCGCCGCGCCCGTTTCGAACACGTTGTCTTCGAACCGGTTGTCGTCCGAGAACATGTAGTGGAGGCCGTACCGCAGGTCCCGCGCCCGGTTGCCTTTGACGAGCCCGTTCGACGACGACTGGATGTAGAAGCCGTCCCGCACGTCGGCGATCGAGTTCCCCTCCAGGACGAAGCCGCGCGTGTTCCAGACGTGGATGCCGGAGCCTTTCTCGCCGGGAGCTTTCCCGGGGATGCCTCGAATCCGCGAGGACCGGACCGCGGTTCCGTCCGCTTCCCGCAGGTAAACGCCGAAGAGAGTGCCGGCGATCCGGCAGTCGCGGATCGTGGCGTTCACCGCCGCGATGTGGATGCCGGACGTGTCGGCGGCGAGGTCGCCCCGTCCCCCGCCGTCGATGTCGAGGCCTTCGACCGTCACGCCGGGGGCGCGAACCATCACGACGCTCGCGTTTCCCGATCCGACCAGCAGCGGCCTTCCGCGGCCGACGAGCCGGATCCGGCGGTCGATGACGAGGTCGCCCCGATATCTGCCTCCCGCGACCTCGACAGTCGAGCCTTCCGCCGCGGCGTCGACGCGAGCCTGGAGCGGCGAAGTGTCGGCGGCGGGCGGGCGCCCCGCGAGAGCGAGGACGAGGAGCGCCGTCGCCGCGATCATCCGATGACCCTCACGTCGTCGCGTTCCTGCATCCGTCCTTCGCGCCATGCGAGGACGAGCGCGAAGAGAAGAAGGACGGCCACGGCGGCGAGGGCGTAGGAGCCGGCCGCCGGATACGAGTACACCTCGAAGTTCGCGAGCTTCTTGCCGCCGATGATCGGCGGAGTGAACGGGGCAACCTTGACGGACGCCGTCGGAGCGAGGCTGTGCCCGTACGCATACAGCTTGTAACCGAAGGACCAGAGCGAGAAGAGGCCGAAGTAGATGTAGATCACCACGACGTCGATGAGCGTGCGCATCTTGCCGAGCGCGGCCGAACGCAGGAAGAGAAGCCCGAGACCTCCGACCACGAACGGAATCCACTTGAACTCGGTAAAGTCGGCGGTCGAGAGGTCTTTCATCCCGATGTAGTGGTTCAGGATGTTGATCTCCTTGACGTCCTGCCCGTTGTTTCCGCCCTCGAGCTTGTAGCTGTAGATGGAGAGCCGCAGCCCGTCCGGGTACTGCGGCGCGAACATGGTCATTCTCCAGAGAGGCGTCAGATACACGAAGGCGAGAAGCATCGTGGCGATCAGGAGGATCCCCCGCGGCCCCCGGTCGAGGGGGATCTCCAGAAATCGGTTGCTGCGCTCGAGAAATGGCTTCATGAAACCTCCGGGGGCCGAACGTCCTTACCGTTTGCCCTTGACGATGAGATAGCCCTGCATCTCCTGGTGGAGCGCCGAGCAGAAGTTCGTGCAGTAGTAGGGGAACACGCCCGGCTTGTCCGCTTTGAACGTGACGACCTTCGTCTCCCCGGGGTCGACGACGATGTTCAAGTTGTAGTCGAGAAGGCCGAACCCGTGCAGCTCGTCAGTCGTCTGCTCGATGTTGGTCATCGCGATCTTGACGACGTCGTCCTGGTTCACTTCGATGACGGTCGGCGTGATCGTCGAACGGACGAGGACCACTTTCGCGGTGACGTTCGATCCCGCCCGGGTGACCCCGGCGTCCTTGACGTCCCAGATGGCGAGGGGGTTCTTGTTCTCCTCCTTGGGATAGACCTCGATCGGGTGGAGGGTGGTCGCTAGGACCATCTGCGCGTAGTGGGGCTCCGGCTCGGTGAACGCGTCGTAGAGGAGCTTCATTTTTTCTTCGGAGATGTCCACGAGCTGCGACGACTCGGGCTGCGAGGGCCCTACGTTCAGGTGGCGTCCGTGCGAGAGCTTGTTCAGGCCGACGAGGTACTTGCCCTTGGGCGACGCGGTGTCTCCCTCGGCGGCGCACAGATGC
>DASQJK010000033.1:0-2055 GCA_035631095.1 Thermoanaerobaculia bacterium | reverse complement strand
GCATCGCCGTACCTCCCGCGCGAAAGCGTCCAGCGGACCCGCCGGGAGGCGTTGCTGGTGTTCCCGTTCAAGTACACGTACCCGGTGACGGCGCCGAGGGGGCCGAAGAACGGCCCGACGACGGTTGCGTTCGCTGCGAGGTTGAGGAACGGCGCCGATCCGACGCAGGAGGGCACCTGGAGGTTCGTGCACGGCCCTTCCCCGGAGGGTCCCCAGCGCTCGATCGTCCCCGCCGGCTCGTTCCAGCTCTCCGAAGGGAAGTCGCTCGTCAACGGTGAGTAGAGCCAGTGCTTTCCGTAGATCGAGATGCTCCCCGCGTTGGGGTTGTGAGCGAAGCTCGTCAGCCCGATGTTGAAGTTGCCGCGCTTGTCGGCGACGAATTGCCGCAGGATGCGCTTCGCCGCCCCCATCTTGCTGGCGGGTGAATCGGCGTCTCCATCCCAGGCGCTGGCGCTGCCCAGGATCGGCTGGTTCGTGGTCTGCGAGTTGCCGAAGACGATCAGGACGTTCGGAGGGACGGAGCCGCGCTTCAACAGGTCCTTGTCGTCCGCGAGCAGGAACGACGTGGCGACGGCGGCCGCCACGAGCGCCGCGAAGGCCGGCCGTACCGCGCGCCCGCTCATTGGGGTATCGCGAGCAGCTGCGGGTAGATCCCCACGGCCGTCGTGACCGTCTTCTTCGCCTGGATCGTGGGCGCCTGCGCGGTCGAGCTGAAGTTGTAATAGTTCTCGACGATCTGGTTCGAGCCGTAGCTCGCGCCCGAGCTCTGGATCTGGTCTCCCGGGTGGATCGTGTATCCGACGTTGACCGGCCGGGTCACCGTAACCTCGATGTCGGCCGACGCGCCTCCCGGGTAGTGCGTGGAGAGGCCCACCGGCAGCCTTCCTCCGACGTACTTCGAGTCCGTCGAGAGCTTCGCCGTCGCGTACTGGACGCCCGAGTCCGCGGCGTAGAAGGTCTTCGAGACCATCGTCTGATGGCTCGACAGGCTCTGCTCGCTCGCCGACGCGAACATGAGCGCCATGCCCGCGATGCTCAGAACGAGCAGCATCAACATGGCGAGGAAGAGGACGAATCCTTCCTCGCGAGAGCCCCGGAAACACCTGCTTCGCTGGTGGTTCATTGGTAGTTCCTCATGGCGACGGCGAACGACTGCATGCGGCGGCGATACGCGCGGCCGGTCTTCGACGGATCGGAAAACGAGACCGCCGTGGAATCGAGGGTTCGGATGCCGAGGGCGCCCGGGCCCGCGTAGCTCGGGTCGGGATCGGCAGACTTCACGACGAGCGACAGCCAGATGGAGCGCAGCGCCGGAGTCGCGAGGGATGGATTGGGCGGACCGCTCGAGATGCTCCCGTCGATGAACCGCTGGACCTGCGCGATGCCGGACGTCGAGACCGGCAGCATCGCGGAGACTTCTCCCGCCACGTCGCCGATCCACTCGTCGGCGTTGGCCGTCGTGGTGTCCACGGCGGAGGGCGAGATCCCGCGATCCGGGACGGAGCCGTCGGCGCCGTCCACGCCGTACGCGATCTGAAAGTCTTCCACTTCGCCCACCAGCGGCGTCACGTCGAAGGCTCCCGAAGACGGATCGGAGATCGCCGCCGCGAGCACGGGATGCGTGTCGGCGGAGCTCCCGCTCGCATCGGCCGAGCCCTCGTCCACGAAGAGCAGCACGTCGTCCACGACTCCGCAGAGGAAGGGCTTCTGAAGGGCGGGCGCTCCGCTCGAAGTGGCGTTCAACGCCCTCGCCCCGGAGTCCAGCGGATTCATCGAGAACGTGAAGGTGTCCGCCGTGCGCGTGTACCAGGTCCCCGCAACGTCCACGCGGCCGACGTAGTAGAGAGGGACGAGGTAGATCGATCCGCCGACCGTCACCGTCTGACTGGCCGAGTCGGTCACGACGAAATAGAACGGGCGGGACTTCGAGGCGATGGTCGGAAGCGAGCCGGACGCAAAGTTCACCACTCCGCTGTTGGCGGTTGCGTGAATCGTGACCGTCATCGCGGAGGTGCCGTCGCAGCCGCCGCTGCACGTCACGTCGCCGCTCGTCAG
>DASQJK010000032.1:0-5943 GCA_035631095.1 Thermoanaerobaculia bacterium | reverse complement strand
GTCGGCGCCTGAGCCGGCTCCGAGCGGAGGCGTCGAAGGAGGCGTCGAGGGCGGAGTCGAGGGCGGCGTGCCGGGTGGCGTCGTCGGCGGTGTCGTGGGCGGCACGGGCGGCCAGGGCGGCGGAGAAGAGCCCCTCCGGGTCGGAGGCGAGGTCAAGGCTCCGGTTCTCCAGAGCCGGGTCGAGCCCATGTACCCAGAAGCCGCCCGCAAGGCCCGGATGGAGGGCGTGGTCATCCTCGAGGCGATTATCACCGGCAGCGGCACCGTCGAAGAAGTCAAAGTTTTGAAGTCGGTCAACCCGCTCCTCGACGCCTCAGCCGTGAGGGCGGTGCAACAGTGGAAATACAAGCCCGCCACGTTGAACGGCCGGGCCGTACGCGTGTACCTCACCGTGACCGTCACGTTCAACTTGCACTAGGATTGTCGCCGCGAGCTGGCCGAAAAGAATTCAGAACCCGAACGTAAGGAGCGCTTCATGAGTTTTGATCCCGTCGAACTCTGGCACACGATGACGCCGCTCGCGAAGGGCGTCGCGATCCTGCTCATCCTGATGTCGGTGTATTCGCTGACCGTCGCCGTCGAGCGGTTCATCTATTACAGCAAGGCGAAGAAGCAGTCGCTCGCGTTCGCTCGACTGGTCACCGGCTACCTGAAGCAGGACAAGCTCCAGGAAGCGATCGACTCCTCCAAGAAGTACAAGAACAGCCACCTGGCGCGCGTCGTCGCGGCGGGCCTGTACGAGTTCCACAACGACCTGACGTCGGGCGCGGTGAACATCACCGGCCATGACCCCATCGAGGCCGCGGAACGCGCGATCGAGCGTGAGGCGCTCATCACGACGGCCGACATGAAGAAGGGTCTTTCGGGCCTCGCGACGATCGGAACGACGGCTCCGTTCATCGGTCTCTTCGGAACGGTCATCGGCATCATCAACGCGTTCCGCGGAATGGCCCTCACGGGTTCGGGCGGTATCGCGGCGGTTTCGACGGGCATCGCGGAGGCGCTCATCACGACCGCGCTCGGCCTCTTCGTCGCCATCCCGGCCGTGTGGCTCTTCAACATCTTCATGAACAAGATCGAGCGGTTCCAGGTCGAGATGTCGAACTCCGCGTCGGAGCTTCTCGACTACTTCATCAAGCGCCGCGGCGCCCAGCCGGCCCGCACGGCGTAAGAGCCTTTCCCTGGAGGATCTCGAATGAGCATGGGCGGCGGCGGAAGCCGCGACAAGATTCAGAGCGACATCAACGTCACGCCGCTGGTGGACGTTTGCCTCGTCCTGTTGATCATCTTCATGGTCGTCACGCCGCTCCTTCAGAACGGCATCAGCGTTCAGCTCCCCGTCACGACGAATCCGGACAAGAAGCCGGAAGGCGAGAAGCAGAAGGTCATCACGGTCGGCTACTCGACCCCCCCGGGGTACTACCTGGGCGGCAACAATCCGATGAGCAAAGCCGAGCTCCAGAAGCAGCTCGAAGAGCTGTACGCGCGCGCTCCCCAGACCGACCTCGTGATCAAGGCCGACCAGCGGTTGAAGTACGGCGAGGTCAAGGAAGTCATGCGGATCACGAAAGAGGCCGGGTTTCAGAACGTCGGCCTGATCGCGCAGAAGAAGTCCGTCGGCGCCGCCGACGCGGCCGCCGCCAAGAAGTAGCCGGAAAGATCAAGGAGAGAACGTCCCATGTCCATGGCCGCGGGGGGAACGAACGACTACAAGAGCGACATCAACATCACGCCGCTCGTCGACGTGGTGCTCGTGCTCCTGATCATTTTCATGGTCATCACGCCGCTGCTCCAGATGGGATACGACGTGAAGGTCCCGCCGAAGGCGCAGACCAACACTCCGATCGAGACGCCGGCGGACCAGCTCGTCGTGTCTCTCATGCCGAATAACAAGCTCTTCCTGAACAAGCAGGAGCTCACCGCCCAGCAGCTCGCCCAGCAGCTGGCGGACAACCTGAAGAATCGCAGCCAGAAGACCGTTTTCTTCTCCGCCGACGACACCGTCGTCTACGAAGAGGTCGCCAAGGCGATGGACCTCGTGCGCAACGCCGGAGCGACCAACATCGGCATCGTCCTCGAAACCGTCCAGGTCCAGTAGTTCCCGGCCTCGCTGCCGGGCGGTTTCCGCTTCGGACGCATCTGGCAAAACCCTGGATTCCTGATATCCTCCCCGCCTTTGCCCCGGCGGGCTGTCCGGGGATTTCCCGGTTCGACTAACAGGAGGGAGTTCGCTCAATGTCCTACGACTACGCTCTACCCCTGATCCTGACGTTTTCCGTCGGATCTCTCTTCGTCGCCTGGTTTCTGGCGCGCTGGGTCCTGAAGCGCGACACCGGGACCATGGCCATGCAGGAGATCTCCAACGCCATCAAGGAAGGGGCCGAGGCGTTCCTGAGGCGGCAGAACACGACGATCGGGCTGCTCGCCGTTCTCCTCGCCGCGGTCATCTTCATCCTCTACGCGTTCGTCCGCTCTCACCACTCCTTCGACCCCGTTCCGACGGCGATGAACCTGGCCTTCTGGACCACGCTTTCCTTCGTGCTCGGCGCGGCCTGCTCGGTCTTCGCCGGCTACGTCGGGATGTGGATCTCGATCCGGACCAACATCCGAACCGCCTCCGCGGCCCGCACCTCGCTCAACGACGCGCTGCGCACCGCGCTGCGCGGAGGTGCGGTCTCGGGCCTGCTCGTCGTCTCCATGTCCCTACTCGGCGTCGGGGGCCTCTACTTCCTCGTGAGCCGCATGACGGCGGTGCCCCCGGCCCAGATTCCCCTTCTCATCGTCGGCTACGGCTTTGGCGCCTCGTTTGTGGCGCTCTTCGCCCAGCTCGGCGGCGGCATCTACACCAAGGCGGCGGACGTCGGCGCGGACCTCGTCGGCAAGGTGGAAGCGGGGATTCCGGAGGACGACCCGCGCAACCCCGCGGTGATCGCGGACCTCGTCGGAGACAACGTGGGCGACTGCGCCGGCCGCGGGGCCGACCTCTTCGAGTCGACCGCGGCGGAAAACATCGGCGCCATGATCCTGGGCGCGACTCTCGCCACGGCGGCGCAGCGGGCGAACATGCCGTTCGCCGCCGGCATCGTGGGAGTCATGCTGTTCCCGCTCGTGGCGCGCGCGTTTGGTCTCCTCGCCTCGATCATCGGGATCTTCCTGGTCAAGACGCGCGAAGACCAGGACCCCATGCAGGCCCTGAACCGCGGCTACTACGTCACCTCCGCGCTAGCGATCGGCGGCTTCTTCGTCGCGACGAAGTGGCTGCTCTACAACGAGTCGAACCCCGATGCCTGGTGGAAGTACTTCCTCTGCGGCATCGTCGGCGTCCTGACGTCGATCGCGTTCGTCTACATCACGCAGTACTACACGGAATATCGCTACCGGCCGGTGCGCGAGATCGCGGAGGCATCCCAGACGGGACCGGCGACCAACGCGATCACGGGCCTCGCGATCGGGTTCGAGTGCACGATCATGCCGGTCATCGCGATCTCGATCGCCATCCTCGCTTCGTACCGTCTCGGGCTCTGGGCCATGGCTGGCGGAGGTCTCTTCGGGACGGCGGTTGCGACCATGGGCATGCTTGGAACCGCGGCGTACATCCTCGCAATGGACACGTTCGGGCCGATTACGGACAACGCGGGAGGCATCGTCGAGATGTCCCGGCAGCCGGAGGAAGTCCGCAAGAAAACGGACCGCCTCGACTCGGTCGGCAATACGACCAAGGCGCTGACGAAGGGCTATGCGATCGGGTCCGCCGCCCTCGCGGCCTTCCTTCTCTTCTCCGCGTACCTCGACGAGCTCGGCAACTACGGTGCAAAGCTGGAAGGCGTCAATCTCGCCAAGCCCGAGGTCTTCGTCGGGGGGCTTCTCGGCGCCATGCTCGTTTTCTTCTTCTCGGGGCTCGCCATCAAGGCGGTCGGCCGCGCGGCCACCGTCGTGATCCAGGACGTCCGCGCGCAGTTCAAAGAGCGTCCGGGCATCATGCAGGGCACGGAAAAGCCGGATTACGGCCGCACGGTCGACATCGTCACGCGTGGAGCGCTGAAGCAGATGATCCTTCCGGGCCTCGTGGCCGTGGGGACGCCGATCGCCGTCGGCCTCGTCTTCAAGCAGCTCGGCGTCGGGGCGGAAACGGTCGCTGCGCTCCTCATGGTCGGCACGATCACGGGCATCGTCGTCGCGACCTTCCTCAACAACGCGGGCGGAGCGTGGGACAACGCCAAGAAGTACATCGAGACGGGCGCCTTCGGCGGAAAGGGTTCGCCGACGCACAAGGCGGCCGTCGTCGGCGACACGATCGGCGACCCGTTCAAGGACACCGCCGGCCCGTCGCTGCACGTGCTCATCAAGCTTCTCGCCACGATCACGCTCGTGCTCGCGCCGCTCTTCATCTGACCGAAGCGAGGCGCAATGAAAAGGCCCGGCGCGAGCCGGGCCTTTCTTTTTCCGGGAGGGAGAGCTACTGCTTCGGGGGCCGCATCCCCTTCATCATCTCCGACATGTCCTGGAACGTGACGTCCTCCGGCGGCTTCATCATCGAATCGGGGATCGCGGCCTTGAACTCGACGTCGCTGTTGCGGGAGGTGACCTTCGTCCCATTCGACTCGCTGATCACCTTCAGGGGGAAGTTGTTCAGATCGGTAGCGAGCCACACCGTTTCCTTGTGTTCACGTCCGGTCCTTCCCTGGGTCGTCAGCTCGTAGACGTCGCAGGGGTGGCCGTCGATCTTCTCGGATCCGGTCTTCTTCCCCTTCGTGCGGTACTCGGCGATACGGTTCACGTAATCGCCCGAAGGGCCCTCGCGCTGCTGGACGGCGGTGTTGAACTTCATTCCGGTTTTCTCGCCGTCCGCCCACTGGTACATCGTGTCTCCGGCCTTGATGGTGTTTCGAGTCATACCCATGACCTGCGTCCTGGAGCGCGAGTTCCCCTGCTTCACCCAGGTCTCGGATTGCATGGGCCCGATGCCCGGCTGGTTACCGCCCTCGACTTCGATCGTGGACTTCCAGTGCACCGAGCCTGGCACCTGCGCCAGCGCGGCTCCCGAGAGCAACATCCCGGCGAACGCGGCGGCGCCGAGCGACTTCATTCTCATCATCCGTGTCTCCTTTCGGCCCGTCGATCTTAGCCGACCCGTTCACACGAAGCGGCAGAGGACTTCATTCGACAGGAGAAATCCTCTCTCGGTGAACGCGATCCGCCCCGAGCGCTCCTCGAGGAGCCCCTCGTCGCGCCAGAGGCGGTAATCGGCGGCGAGGGCGGGATCCCCCTCGTGCGCCACGAACGCATCGAGCTCGATCGTGTCGATCCCGCGCGCCAGCCGGAGGCCGAGCATCAGTTCTTCGCGCGCTTCCTCCATCCGGGAGAGCGGCCGGTCCATCGCCGTGGGCCGCCGGCCTTTCTCGAGCGTTTCGATGTACCCGGAGAGCGACGCTACGTTGGCCCTCCGCCGTCCGCCCCAGAGCTCGTGAGCGGACACACCGAGCCCGAGCGTGGGCACCCGCTGCCAGTACTTGAGGTTGTGGCGCGCCTCGAAACCGGGCCTTGCCCAGTTCGAGATTTCGTAGTGCGCGAAGCCCCGAGCTTCGAGCCTCCGCCCGAGCTCGAGCCAGAGATCCGCCTGCGCGTCGTCCGTGAGATAGCGTTCGGGACGGGCCCGCCGGTCTTCCTCGATCCTGCGCGACTTCTCCGTCTCGAGCAGGTACACCGAGACGTGCGCCGCGCCCGTCCCGGCGAGCTCGTCCGCGCTCGCGAGGAACGACGCAGCGGTCTGTTCGGGGAGGCCGAGGATGAGATCCCCCGACACGGAGACACCGGCGGCCACGAGGGCGCTCATCGCGGCCCGCGCACTCGCCGCGTCGTGCCGGCGGCCGACGGCGGCGAGCTCGCGATCGGAAAACGACTGCACTCCGAGCGAGATCCTGTTGACACCGAGCCGGGACCAGG
>DASQJK010000031.1:0-10962 GCA_035631095.1 Thermoanaerobaculia bacterium | reverse complement strand
TTCGCGAAGCGGCCGTCCAGGAGTTTCGGGTCCGGCCGGAAGACGAGCTCCATTCCGGAGGGCGCCTTCGCCGCGGGAGGCGCGCCGGCGGGCGGGACGGGGCGGGGTCGTACCGCCTTCTCGGGAGAGGCCGTGCCGGCGATCACCCCGTCGTGCAGCGCGCGCCGCCACGCGCCCTCGAAGTCGCCCGGCAACTTTCCGCGCCATTGATTGCGGACGATTTCGTAGCCGGAGCTCTCCGGCGCGCCCGCCAGCGCGGCGACGACCTCGTGTGCCGACCGCCCCTCGTAGAGCGGCGCGACGAGCGGTTGAACGATCGACGCGGTCCCGTCGAAGGCGCGCGCGTCGCTCCAGGATTCGAGGAAATGGGTCTGAGGGATGTGCCACTGGCATGCCGCCGAGGTCTCGTCGACGTAGGGCGAGAGGTGGATCCGTCGCTTGACTCCGGAAAGCCGCGCGGCGAATTCCAGGTCCGCGGGCGCGGTGAAAACGGGGTTTCCGCCGAGGATGACCAGCGTCGAAACGCGTCCCGCCGCCATGTCCCGGGCGAGCTCGGAAAGGCCGGCGAGCTCGTTCGACGGGTTCGCTTCAACGGGCTCGATCACGCGGATCGTGTGTCCGAAATTGCCGAGCGCGGCGTTCATCGCGTGGCCGATTGCGTGGACGGCCGGGGGCTGTTCGGCTCCCACGAGCACGACGCTTCGTCCGGCGTGCGATTTCAGGTCCGCGGCGACGGCGGCGGCGAACGCGTCGGTCCGGGACGACGCCGGACTTGACGGGCCTCCGCCGGCGGCGGCCCCGATGGCCTCCGCAATGCGGCGGGCGACGGCCTCGACCGCGCTCGCGGGGACGGCCAGGCGGTGGTCGGCGTTCGCGCCCGTGACGGTCGACGCGGTCTCGATCGCATACAGCCGGTTCATGGGGCCGTTTTCCCGCTCGGGGCGCCGTCTCTTCGAGAACTGGCGCGTCATCGCGAGGCTGCCCGGCCCGCAGGACAGAAAGTCCGAGCCGATCGAGAGAATCACGTCCGCGTTGGCGAGGTCGGCGACGACGTCCGCGTATTCACCGAACGCCAGACGCGCGCCCTCCCGGACGTTGTCGCGGCCGGCCGGTTCCCACTGGATCCACCGCGCGCCCGGAAAGTCCCGCAGCAGGCCGCCGAGCTGCGCCGCCAGCGTGGGGGATCCGACCGTCTCGGTGAGGATGCGGAGTCCCGCGCCGCCGGTCACGCGCTCCTCGTCGGCGATCTGCCTCGCGGCGCCGAGGAAGGATGCCCAGGCGCGGATTTCGTCCAGGTATTGGAGCGTCTGCGAGCGGTCGGGATCGTAGAGGTCGTACAGGCACGCCTGGCCGAAGAGATCGGTCGCCCCCAGGCTCGCGGGGTGAAGGGGATTCCCCTCCGCTTTCGTCGGCCGCCCGAGATGGCTCTCGACGAGCAGACCCGTCGCGAATCCCGAGACGGTCATCGAGGTAGCGAAGAAGAGGGGCTTGCCGCCCGGAATGACCTCTTCCGGCTGCCGGACGTAGGGAACGATCTTCTCGGCCGGCTGGCGCGTGCAGGCCGTCAGGCCCGCGAGCGCGAACGAGACCCCCATGAATTTGGCGAGCTCCCGGCGGTCGAATCCTTCGGAGACGTTGCTCCCGTTGTCGACGTCGCGCATCGCCGCCGCGAATTCCGGCGTCCGCGCGAGCTCCTCCAGGCTCCGCCAGTACCCGGCGCCGCGCTCGGTCGAGAGCCGCGCGCGGAGACTGGCGAAGTCGACCGGCGCGGGGCCGCCGGCGGCGGACTCCGGGAGAACGGGCAGCGACGGGCGGCGATCGCTCATCGGTGGCACGTCGAGCAGCTTTCCAGCACGGCCCGGCTTCTCAAGTGATACCGCCGGACGAGCTCGGGGCCGAGCGTCGCCTGATCGACCTTCGGGACGTAACCCATCGTGAACACTTCTTCTTTCGGCCGGATCTCCCGCTCCGGATGCCGGTGACAGTCGAGGCACCACGACATCTGGAGCCTCGCCGCCTGGCGCACGAGGGGCATCTGATCGATTCGTCCATGGCAGCTCTCGCAGCCGATGCCCTTGTTCACGTGAATCGCGTGGTTGAAGTAGACGAAATCCGGCAGATCGTGGACGCGCGTCCACTGAATCGACTGGTCGAGGCGGAAGCTCTCGCGCACCGGCTCGAGGTACGGGCTCTGCGCCCAGATCTGCGAATGGCAGTTCATGCACGTCTTCGTGGGTGGGATCCCGGCGAACGCCGCTTTCTCGACGGAGGTGTGGCAATAGCGGCAGTCGATCCCGATCGACCCCACGTGATGCGCGTGGGAGAACTGCACGGGCTGCTCACGCGCGACGTTCTGCTGCGTCGTGTACGGAGAAGCCTCGAGGTCGTAGAAGAGCCAGAGGAGGATGCCGAGGAAGAAGACCGCCCCGAAGAGGGAGACGCGGGAAATCGTATTCGTGCTGCGATGGAAGATCTGCATGAATCGACCGCTCGGCGTCTCCTCTCCAAAACCGAAGCGTCCGTATGCTATGTCACGCTTCTCGACGCGGTGAAGCCGCTGGCGGACATCCGCCGCGAGACCGGGAGGCACGCTGGGACGCAACCCGCTCAGAGACGAATCGCCCGTTTCGCCGGCGCAGGAAACGGCCGCGCCGGCAGCCGGGGCCCGTAGCCGGGATCCGATCCGCGGCGATCTGCTCAGCCCGGACCGGCTGGTCGAGCGGGCCCGGGAGCTCGCGCGGACCGATCGAGTCGCCCGGGGCCGTCCCAAAGGCGCCCCCCTGCTCGCGAGACTCGAAGAGAACGGCCGCGTCCTGCTCGAGTCTTACCGGGACATCGCCCGCGCGATCACCCAGTCCCGCGCGATCTCGCCCGCCGCCGAATGGCTGGCGGATAACTTCCACATCGTCGACGATCAGCTGCGCGAGGTCCGCGACGACCTCCCTCGCGGCTTCTACCGCGAGCTTCCGAAGCTCGCCGGCGGGCCTCATTCCGGTTCGCCCCGGGTGGTCGGAATTGCGTGGACGTTCGTCGAGCACACGGACAGCCGCGTCGACCTCGACACCCTGCGCAAGTTCGTCGCGTCGTACCAGACCGTTGCGCCGCTGACGATCGGCGAGCTGTGGGCGCTCGCGATCTCCCTGCGGCTCGTGCTCGTCGAAAACCTCCGCCGGCTCGCCGAGATGATCGTCGGGAGGCGGGCCGAGCGCGAAGCGGCCGACACGCTCGCCGACTCCATCGTCGCGGGCGCGGGCGGGGAGGCTGAACGGCGGGAGCGGTTCCGGCGGGCGACGCAAGGGCCTCTGCCCACCGCTTTTCTCGTCCAGCTGATCGCCCGGCTTCGCGACCGCGACCCGGAGACCACGCCCGCCCTGCAGTGGGTCGAAGAGCGCCTCGCGCAGGAGAAAACGACCCGCGACGAGCTGGTCCTGATGGAGCACCGCGCGCAGGTCGCGACGCACCTCTCCGTGCGCAACGTGATCACGAGCATGCGGCTGATGTCCTCCGTCGACTGGACGGAGTTCTTCGAGAGCGTCAGCCTCGTCGAAGAAGCCCTTCGCGACGGGACGAGGGTCGCGGAGATGGACTTTCCGACGCGCGACCGATACCGGCATGCGGTCGAGTCCCTCGCGCGCGGCAGCGGCAGAGACGAGCTCGACATCGCCCGTCGCGCCGTCGCGAAGGCCGCCTCCTCGGGGGGCGAGCCGGGCGGGTTGCGAGCGGACCCCGGCTACTACCTGATCTCGGCCGGACGCGCCGAATTCGAGAAAGAGCTCGGCTACAAGGCGCCGGTCTCGCAGTGGCTTCGCCGCGCGTGGGTTCACTGGGCAAACCCGGGATACCCGGCCACGATCTGTTTCCTGACGCTCGCGGTCCTCGCGGTGCCGCTCGCCTGGTCGGCGCATGCCGGCGCGGGGGTCGCCGCGCTCGTCCTGCTCGGCGTCCTCGGGCTCGTGTCCGCCTCGGAGATCGCGCTCGCCGTCATCAATCAGGACGTGCTGGAGATCGTCGGACCCCGACGCCTTCCGAAGCTCGCCCTCGAAGAGGGGATTCCGAAGGAGCTCGCCACGTTCGTGGTCGTTCCGACGCTTCTGGCGCGCGAGGAGGAAGTCCACGAGCAGATCGAGCAGCTCGAGGTCCGCTTCCTCGCCAACCCGGAGGAGTTCGTCCACTTCGCGCTGCTCTCCGACTGGCAGGACGCGCCCGCGGAGACCATGGAGGGGGACGAGGCGCTCGTCGCTTCCGCCCGAGCCGCGATCTCCGAGCTCAATCGCCGCCACGGCCCCGCCGGCGACGGCGGTCCGCGTTTCCTTCTTTTCCACCGGCGGAGGGTCTGGAACGCGGCGGAAGGGTGCTGGATGGGGTGGGAGCGCAAGAGGGGCAAGCTCACCGAGTTCAACCGACTGCTCCGGGGCGCCTCGGACACGACGTTCCTTCCGGGAGAAGCCGCTCCTCCCGCCCGTATCCGGTACGTGATCACGCTCGACGCCGACACGCGGCTTCCTCGAGGGGCGATCCGCAAGCTCGTGGGCGCGATGGCGCACGCGCTGAACCGCCCCGTCTTCGACGAGAAGTCCAACTGCGTCGTCTCCGGCAACGGAATCCTCCAGCCGCGGATCACGGCGACCCTCTCGCCGATCGGCAAAGGGACTTTGTACGAGCGCGTTTTTTCGGGGCAGCGGGGGACCGACCCCTACGCGTTCGCCGTGTCGGACGTCTACCAGGACCTCTTCGGGGAAGGCATCTACACGGGCAAAGGGATCTACGACGTGGACGCCTTCGAGCGCGCGCTCGCGGGGCGCGTGCCCGACAACACGCTGCTGTCGCACGACCTCTTCGAAGGCATCTTCACCCGCGCGGGCCTCGTCTCGGACATCGAGCTGTTCGAAGAGTTCCCGTCGCACTACGAAGTCGCGGCCGCGCGGCAGCACCGGTGGGCGCGAGGCGACTGGCAGCTGATTCCGTGGCTGAAGCCTCGGGTGCGGGACGCGAGCGGCCGCCGTACGCCGAATCCGATCCCTCTTCTCGGACGCTGGAAGATCCTCGACAACCTGCGCCGGTCTCTTCTCGCGCCGGCGTCGGCAGCGGCCCTGATCGCGGCGTGGACGCTGCCCGCCGAGAACCCTCTCGTCTGGACCCTCTTCGTCGTCTCGGGTTTCGCGTTCCCGCGGCTCCTGCCGATCCTGGCGACCGCGATGCCCCGGCGGCGCCGGATAGCCAAGCGGAGCGTCCTGCGCGGCATCGGAAACGACCTGGCGCGCGCCCACTCGCACACGGTGGCGACCCTGGTGCTGCTCGCGCACCAGGCATGGCTGATGGCCGACGCGATCGGCCGGACGCTCCTGCGGGTGCTGTTCACGAGGCGGCGGCTTCTCGAGTGGACCACCGCCGCCCAGGCTCGCGCACAGTACGACCTCTCTGTCGCGGGCTTCATGAGGAGAACGGCGCCGGCCCTCGTCGTCGCGGGCGCCGGCCTCGCGCTTTCGATTCTTTTCCGCCGGCCCGAGGCGGCCCCCGAGGCCGTGTTCTTCTTCGTCGTCTGGTGCTTCTCGCCCCTGGTCGCCTGGGCGATGAGCCTTCCACCGGCGGACATGGAGCGCGAGACGCCGTCGGCGGCCGACGAAGCGCTGCTGCGCTCGACCGCGCGGCGCACGTGGCGGTTCTTCGAGACGTTCGCGGGCGAGGAGGACCACCACCTGCCGCCGGACAATTTCCAGGAAGACCCCCGCCCGGTCGTCGCGCACCGCACGTCGCCCACGAACATCGGGCTGTCGCTGCTCTCCTCGGTCGCGGCGCACGACTTCGGCTGGATCGGCGCATCGGAGATGACCGACCGCCTCGAGGCGGCCTTCTCCACCCTCGAACGCCTCGAGAGATTCCGCGGCCATCTCTACAACTGGTACGACACGCGCACGCTCGCTCCTCTGGAGCCCCGCTACATCTCGACGGTCGACAGCGGGAACCTCGCCGCGCATCTGATCGTCTTGAAGCAGGCGTGCCTCGAGCGGGCGGAGACCGAGACGTCTCCCGAGGTCGCGTTCCTCGGCATCGGCGACGCCCTGCGGCTGGCGGAGGAAGCCGCCCGAACGCTTCCTTCGGCGTCGGAGCGGACCGTCCCTTCGCGCCGGGAGCTCGACGCGGCGCTCTCGGAGCTCCGGTCGGAGCTCAGGCCCCTGGACGCGGGGGAGAGCCTCGGCTCGCGGCTCGTCGTCCTCGCGCGGTCCGCCGCGGTTCTGGTCGACGTCGCACGCGCCGTCGCCGCCGAGCAGGGCGAGGACGCCGCCCGCGATCTCGTCGCCTGGTCGGATTCGGTCCGCGCCGCGGTTTCGAGTCATCTCCGGGACTCAGCCGGGGAGACGCCGCCGGAGCGGATCCGCGCGCAGCTCGCGAGGCGGCTTCAGGGGGTCGCGGCGGCGGCCGAAAAGCTCGTGACGGAAATGGAGTTCGAGTTCCTTTTCGACGCCGTGCGAAAGCTCTTCTCGATCGGTTACCGGCTCTCCGACGGCCGTCTCGACTCGGGTTACTACGACCTCCTCGCCTCGGAAGCGCGGCTGACGAGCTTTCTCGCGATCGCCCGCGGGGAGGTGCCCGCCTCGCACTGGTTCCACCTGGGCAGGCCGCTGACGCCGGTCGGCAAGGGCTCGGCTCTCATCTCGTGGTCCGGCTCGATGTTCGAGTACCTGATGCCGGAGCTCGTCATGGAGGTCCCGACGAACAGCCTGCTCGAGATGACGACGCGCCTCGTCGTCGGCCGCCAGATCCGGTACGGCGCCGAGCACGGCGTCCCTTGGGGCATCTCGGAGTCCGCTTACAACGCCCGCGACGTCAACCTGACCTACCAGTACTCCAACTTCGGGATCGGCGGGCTGGGATTGAAGCGCGGCCTCTCCGAGGACCTCGTCATCGCTCCCTATGCGACCGCCCTCGCGGCGATGATCGACCCTGCGGCCGCGGCGAAGAACCTTCGGGTTCTCGCCCGCGTCAGCGGCCGCGGCGAGTACGGTTATTTCGAGGCGATCGACTACACGCGGACGCGCCTTCCGGAGACGGAAGACCGGGCGGTCGTGAAGGCTTACATGGCCCACCACCAGGGCATGACGATCGTCTCGCTGGCGAACGTCATCACCGGATGGAAAATGCGCCGGCGATTCCACGCGGAGCCCATGGTCCAGGCGACCGAGCTGCTCCTGCAGGAGAGGACGCCCCGTGACGTCGGCGTCTCCCGCCCGCGGGCGCAGGAAGTCGGGTCCCCGCGGCACGTGCACGATTTCGTGCTTCCGGTCCTGCGCCGGTTCCAGTCCCCGCACGACGCGACACCGCGCGCCCACCTTCTTTCGAACGGCCGTTACACGGTGATGACGACGGCCGCCGGATCGGGTTACTCGCGGCTCGAGCGGACCGCGATCACCCGATGGCGCGAGGACCCCACGCGGGACTGCTGGGGCAGCTACGTGTTCCTGCGAGACGTCCAGACGGGAAAGGTCTGGTCGGCGGCACACCAGCCGAGCGGCACGGAGGCGGATTCATACGACGTCGCGTATTACGAGGATCGGGTCGAGATCCGTCGCCGCGACGGCAGCCTCTCGACGATGCTCGAGGTCGTGGTGTCGGCGGAGGACGACGCCGAGCTGCGCCAGGTCTCGGTGACCAACCTCGGAATCCGCCCGCGCGAGATCGAGCTGACCTCCTACTCCGAGATCGTGCTCAACGAGCAGAAGACCGACGATGGGCATCCGGCTTTCTCGAACCTGTTCGTCGAGACGGAATTCGTCCCGGGCCTCGAGGCCCTTGTCGCCACCCGCCGCCCCCGCTCGGCCGACGAGACGCGGATCTGGGCGGCCCACCTCGCCGTGGCCGAGGGGCCTTCTTCCGGGACACTCCAGTTCGAGACGGACCGCGCGCGATTCATCGGGCGCGGGCGGGACGTCCGCACCGCCGTCGTGATGCAGGAGGGTCTCCCTCTCTCCGGCACCGTCGGGGCGGTCCTCGACCCGATCTTCAGCCTCCGGCGCCGGGTCCGGCTGGCTCCGGGAGAGACCGCGCGGATCACGTTCACGACCCTCGCCGCGCGCAGCAGGGAGCAGCTGCTCGCGGCGGCCGACCGCTACCGCGACCCTTCGATTTTCGAGCGGACGGTGACTCTGGCGTGGACACAAGCCCAGGTCGAGCTGCGGCACCTCCAGATCTCGGCCGACGAGGCGCATCTCTTTCAGCGGCTCGCGACGCGGATCCTCTATTCCGACCAGACGCTGCGCGCCGCCCCCGAGGTGCTGAAGCGCAACGCGCGAGGCGTGACGGCGCTGTGGGCGTACGGGATCTCCGGCGATCTGCCGATCGTCTACGTCCGCATCGACGAGGACGAAGACCGGGAGCTCGTGCGGAAGCTGCTGCGCGCCCAGGAGTACTGGCGTCTCAAGGGACTCGCCGTGGACCTGGTGGTGTCGAACGAGGAGGCGCCGTCCTACAACCCCGAGCTTCAGCCGGGACTCGAGACGATGATCCGCACCAGCGGAGTCGACCACGAAGACCGCAGCCGCGGCCGCGTCTTCGTGCTACGGCCGGATCAGGTTCCGGCGGAGACCCGCGACGCGATCGCCTCCGCCGCCCGCGTGGTTCTCCAGGCCCGCAACGGCAGCCTCGCCGACCAGGTCCTTCGATTCCTGAAAAAAGGCCCCACTCCGGCGCCGCCGTCCGCGCGCCCGCCCGTGCCCGGCCGCGAAGTCGCCCCGCCCCGCCTCTCTCTGCAGTTCTGGAACGGGATCGGCGGATTCTCGGAAGACGGATCCGAGTACGTGACCATCCTCGGACGCGGGCAGACGACACCGGCCCCGTGGTCGAACGTCATCGCCAATCCCTCGTTCGGCTTTCTCGTCACCGAGTCCGGATCGGGGTGCACGTGGTCGGAGAACAGCCGCGAGAACCAGCTGACTCCCTGGTCGAACGACGCGGTGTCCGATCCGCCCGGCGAAGCGCTCTACGTCCGCGACGAGGAGACGGGAGAGGTCTGGACGCCGACGGCGCTGCCGGTCCGCGAAGAGTCTCCGTACGTCGCGCGGCACGGCCAGGGCTACAGCCGGTTCGAGCACGAGAGCCACGAAGTCGCCCTGGAGCTCCTCGTCTACGCCGACCCGGACGACCCCGTGAAGGTCTCGCGGCTGACGTTCACGAATCGCTCCGCCCGACGCAGAAGTCTCTCCCTGACGGCTTACGTGGAGTGGGTGCTCGGCGTGACGCGATCGGATTCGCCACGTTTCGTCGTCACTTCCCTGGACGCGGACACGGGAGCGATCCTCGCGCGCAACCCGTGGAACCCCGACCATCCGGAGCGCGTCGCCTTCGCGGCGCTCGACGGTCCCGCTGCGTCCCTCACGGCGGACCGCACGGAGTTCCTCGGCCGCAACGGAAGCATCGGGCTTCCTTCAGGGCTCGCCGCCGGCGTGGCGTTGTCCGGCCGGGTCGGAGCGGGACTCGACCCCTGCGCGGCGATGCGGGTCCCCGTATCGCTTCCGCCCGGAGGCACCGCCGTCGTCGGCGTGTTCCTCGGGCAGGGGAAGGACGAGGCCGACGCGCGGCGCCTCGTCGCGGCCCACCGGGCGAAGGACTCCGCGGAGACGCTTCGCGAAATCCGCCGGCGATGGGACGACCTGACGGGAGCGGTCCAGGTGAAGACTCCCGACACGACGCTCGACCTCCTCGTCAACCGCTGGCTGCTGTACCAGACGGTCTCGTGCCGGATCTGGGGCCGGACCGCGTTCTACCAGTCGAGCGGCGCCTTCGGGTTTCGCGACCAGCTCCAGGACTCGATGGCGCTCGCCGTCCCGCGCCGGGACATCCTCCGCTCGCAGATCCTGCTGTGCGCGTCGCGCCAGTTCGTCCAGGGCGACGTCCAGCACTGGTGGCATCCGCCCACGGGGCGCGGCGTGCGGACGCGGATCTCCGACGACCTGCTCTGGCTCCCGTTTGCCGTCGCCCGCTACGTGGAAGTCACGGGCGATGCGAAGATCCTGGACGAAGCGGTCCCCTTTCTCGAGGGCGAGCCGCTGAAGGAAAACGAGCGGGAGCGCTACTTCGCGCCGCCGGTCTCGAGCCAGTCCGCCTCCGTGTACGAGCACTGCGCGCGCGCGATCGATCGAAGCCTCGCCGCGGGCGCGCACGGCCTGCCGCTCATGGGCGGCGGCGACTGGAACGACGGGATGAACGAGGTCGGCGCGGGCGGGAAGGGCGAGAGCGTCTGGCTCGCGTGGTTCCTCCACGCGAACCTCGATCGTTTCATCCCGTTCGCGGAGGCGCGCGCCGACGCTTCGCGCGTGGCGAGCTGGCGCGAGCGCCTTGCCACGCTGATGCAGGCCGTCGACGGGGAGGGATGGGACGGCGACTGGTACCGGCGCGCGTTCTACGACGACGGGACGCCGCTCGGCTCGGCGGCCAACGAAGAGTGCCGCATCGACGCCATCGCGCAGTCGTGGGCGGTCCTCTCGGGCGGAGCCGATCCGGAGCGCGCGCGGCGCGCCATGAACGCGCTCGACCAGCACCTCGTACGGCGGCAGGACGCTCTCGCGCTCCTCTTCACGCCGCCCTTCGACAGGACTCCGCACAATCCCGGATACATCAAGGGCTACCTTCCCGGAGTGCGTGAAAACGGCGGCCAGTACACGCACGGCGCGATCTGGTCCGTCATCGCGTTCGCCGGTCTGGGCGAAGGCGACCGCGCGGGCGAGCTGTTTTCGATCTTGAATCCGATCCGGCACGCCGAGTCGCGCGCCGGCCGCTACCGCTACCGCGTCGAGCCGTACACGATGGCCGCGGACGTCTACGCGGAGCCGCCTCACGTCGGGCGCGGAGGCTGGACCTGGTACACGGGGTCCGCGGCGTGGATGTACCGCTCCGCCGTCGAGGCGATGCTCGGGCTTCGGCTCTCGGGTACCGAGCTCTCGGTCGATCCCTGCATCCCCCACGCGTGGC
>DASQJK010000030.1:0-11503 GCA_035631095.1 Thermoanaerobaculia bacterium | reverse complement strand
ACCCACGTGGTGGCCTTGCCCGAATAGCCGACGACGGTGCCTCCGTTCGTGTTCTGACCCGCCCGGCCCCAGTCGTTGTTCGGGTCGAGGGCGATGTCTTGGGGCGAAATGTTCTGCTTCCAGCTGTTCCAGGCGCCGCTGGCCCGGAACATCCATTTGTCCGCGAGTCTCTTCACCAGCGACACTTCGAGGCCCTTGTAGTTCTGCACCGCGTTCGGCCGGTTCAGGAAGATATCCCCCGTCGGCACCGTCGTGAGCGTCAGGTTGTAGAACGGAACGTTGAAGGGGACCAACTGCCCGTTCACGCCTACGGCCGTTCCGGTCGCGACGCCGGCAGGCCTCCATGTGTCGGGACCAGACCCGAGCGCTTCCCTCGTCTGCAGGTGCGTCGCGTGCCGATAGGTATACGTCGCCGATACGGCGATGTCGGGAGTGAGCTGGTGGTCCGCGCCGATCGTGAGCTCGTCGGTCGTCGGCGTCTTGAAATTCGACGCGAGCCGGTTTGCGGGATTCGGCGCCGCCGCCGGATCGACGTTGTAGATGCAACATAAGCCGCTCGGCGAGGTGTTCACCTCGTTGCGTTGCACTCGATGGTCGTGGTTCAAGTCGGTCCAGTCGTAGTAATAGCCGCTGACGACCGGGAGCCCGTTCATCTGGTAGGTGATGAAACCGAGCTGGTCGGCGTACCGCGCGTACGAACCGCGCAAGAGCGTCGACTTCTTCTCGCCGAGGCTGTACGTGGCGGAGACCCGGGGCTCGAGGTTATGGAAGGAGAAGGGATATCCGTCGTTCCCGTTGAACTGAACGGCGGGGAGCAGCTCCGGGAAGAGAGGGTTGGCCGGTGCGTTGGACGGGAGATTGGTCCCGCGCTGATAGTCGTACCGCAGGCCGGCGTTCACCGTCAGCTTGCCCGTCGTCAGCGTATCGCCGACCGTTCCCGTGTAGTACTCCGTCTTGTAGATCGAACGGACGCCCCGCGTCATCCACGCGAGGCTCGAGTATTCCGACGCGATCACCTGGTCGCCCGGCCACGCGGACGCCGAGTCGTTGATCTGCCGGCGGTAGTTGAACCCGAATTTCAGCTCGTGGTTGATCTTCCCGGTGTTGAAGAACTTCGAAGCGCTGAGATTTCCCTGGTATTGGGGGTTCTTCGTCTTATAGAGGAGATACCCGCCGTGGTACACGCCGTTCACGTCGTAAACGACCTGCGCATCGGGACCGGTGACCGGGATGCTGTTGTAGTGCGCGTCCTGATAGCTGACGAACGCGCTCGCGAACATGCTCGGCGAGAAGACGTGGTTGTCGTCGAGCTTGTAGAAGCTCGTGGGAATCCCGAGATCGCGCGTCGTGTCGAGCGGCCTCCTCGCCGAGAGGCCCACGTTCGACTCCTCCCGATCGCTCCGCTGGAAATACAGTGAGGCGGAGTTGGAGGGAGTGAAATTCGTATTCAGCTTGATGGTTACCGGTTTCAGCACGGCCGTCGAGACGACGTTCTGACCGGTCGCCGCATTTATGTCCGTCAGGTTGAGCGAGATGTCCTGCCGGGACGCCGCTCCCCAGAACCAGAGCTTGTCGCGAAAGATCGGTCCCCCGATCTCGGCGCCGTACTCGCGGATGAAACGCGTGCTGTTCGTCTTGAAGCCCTGCCTCTTCGCCTCTTCCGGCTGGTTGTTCGCCTGCCACCTGTCGGAAGCGTAGAGGAACCTGCCTGATCCCTTCAGGTCGTTCGTGCCCCGCTTGGTCACGATGTTGATGGTCGTTCCGGGAGTCTGCAGGTCGAGGAGCGAGCCTCCTGTCGACACCGAGACCTGGTCGAACGTGTCGAAGTCGAAGTACTGGTTCGTTCCGCCGTTCTGCCGCGCCTGGCCGCCCTGGAACGCGCCGTAGGAATTGTCCGTCGTGGTCGCTCCGTCGACGAGATACGTGACGTTGCCGGAGCCCTTCGTCGTGAAGTCGGGGCCGCCGACGGATCCGCTCGAGTTGCCGCCCACGTTGACGGTGTCGAGGATGATTCCCGGCACCTGCTGCATGAGCGCGTAGATGTCGCGGCTCGTCGGGATCTGCGTCAGCTCTTCCCGCGTGAACACGACGCCCGTTTCGACTTTTCGAGAGTCGACGAGCGGCGTATCCGCCGTGACGGTGACCGACTCCTTCACCTTTTCGACCGAGAGGGGCACGTCGAGGTTCGTGTCTTTGCCGAGCGTGACGATGACGTTCTCGAAGTTCACCGTCGAGAATCCCGGCATGGTGACCGCGACCCGGTAGCGCCCGGGCGCGACCCGAAGGAACCGGAAATATCCGTTCTCGTCAGTGGCCGTCGTCTTAGGCGCGAGATCTCCCGTGAGAGTCGCCGTGGCGCCGGGGATGCCCGCCTTCTCCTGTGTCACATGCCCGTAGATGTTGCCGGTGTTCTCCTGGGCCATGAGACCCGCAGCCATCCCGATCAGGAGCACGACGGCTTTGACGGCGGTTCTCATGGAAACCTCCCTTGTCGAAGTACAAAAAAATTGGAGTTCGCGAGGCGCTGGCGAATTATCCCTCCAACATCGAGACGCGGGATCCTCCTATCTTTTGAAAAATGGAAATCGGCAAGTGCGGACAACCGTGTCGAATATGCCCGCATCCGGCGAGCTGAATCGCGCCGCTCTTCCTTCCTCGGCCGGCGCGATACCCTTCCGTTTTTCCCGGGAGGAACGGATGCTCCGGAAACCGCTTCAGCTCGCGGCCGCGCTGCTCGTCGCCTTCAGCCCGGTGTCGCCGATCGCAGCGGAATCGTTCGTGATCCGGGGCGCCCGCGTGGCGGACGGCACGGGCGGGCCGCTGCGGGCCGCCGACGTCCGAGTCTCCGGCGACACAATCGCCGCGGTGGGGAAGCTCCCCCCGCGAAAGGGGGAACGGGCGCTCGACGGGCGCGGCCTGGTGCTCGCCCCCGGGTTCATCGACATCCACAACCATTCGACCCGCGGCCTCGCGCGCGAAAAATTCGCGATTTCCCAGGTCTCCCAGGGGATCACGACCCTGGCGATCGGAGCCGACGGCGAATCGCCCTGGCCGCTCGCGCCATGGCTCGAGGAGCGCCGCGCCGCGCCTGCGTCGGTCAACGTGCTCGCGTTCGTCGGCCATGCCACCCTTCGAGAAAAGGTCATGGGCTCCGACTACAAGCGCCCCTCGACCCCCGAAGAAGCATCCCGGATGGCCGAGCTGGTGGACGAGGCGATGCGGCAGGGCGCCGTCGGCCTCTCGTCAGGGCTCGAGTACGAGGTCGGCAGCTACAGCGCCACGGACGAGCTCGTGGCGATGTCCCGCGCGGCGGCTCGCCACGGCGGGATCTACATGTCCCACATCCGCGACGAGGCCGACAAGTCCTTCGAGGCCTTCGCGGAGGCGCTCGAGATCGGCCGCCGGGCGGGCATTCCCGTTCAAATCTCGCACATCAAGCTCGGCACCACCGGTGTCTGGGGGCAGGCGCGAAGGGCCGCCGATCTCTTCGCGAAAGCACGGGCCCGGGGACAGGACGTGACCGCGGACTGCTACCCCTACGAGGCGTGGCACGCGAACATCGAGGTCCTCGTCCCCAACAAGAAGTATGACGACCCCGCGAGCGTCGAGCGCGCTCTGGCGGACGTCGGCGGCGCCGAGCGAATCACGATCTCGGGCTCGCGCGCGCACCCGGAGCACGTCGGGCGGAATCTGGCGCAGATCGCGGAGAAAGAGGGCGTCACGCCGGTCGACGCGTTCATCCGGATCGTCAAGGACGGCGGGGCGGACGTCATCGGCCACTCCATGAAAGCGGAGGACGTTGCTTTTTTCCTCAAGCAGCCGTGGGTGATGGTCGGAAGCGACGGTGGGATCGGATCGGAGCATCCCCGCGGAGCGGGCACTTTCCCGAGGGTGCTCGGGCGGTACGTGCGCGAGCAGCACCTCTTCAGCCTCGCCGAGGCCATTCGCAAGATGACGTCTCTGCCCGCCCGGCGGCTGAACCTCGCCGATCGGGGAAGGATCGCTTCCGGCATGAAGGCGGACCTCGTGCTATTCGACCCCGAGACCGTCATCGACCGTTCCACCTTCGAAGACCCGGCGAAGCTGTCGGCCGGCATCCAGAGAGTTTTCGTCAACGGCGAGGAAGTCTGGAACGGCGAGGCCACGACCGGCGCGACGCCGGGAAGGGTCCTCGTCCCGAAAGAAGCTCAGTCGGGCTCGACGAGCGGGCTCGCGACGCCCGACCCCGGACTCCCGGCCGCTTTCCGCGCCGGCGACGGCCTGGAGCCCTACGACCGCTCCGATTCCCCCGGGTGCTCCATGGCGGTCATCCGCAACGGGCGCGTCGCCCGCTCCCGCGGTTACGGCATGGCCAGCCTGGAGCTCGGGGTGCACAACAGCCCGGACACCGTCTTCGACATCGGCTCGGTCGCCAAGCAGTTCACCGCCGCGAGCGTCGCGCTCCTGGCGCAGGACGGGAAGCTGACGCTCGACGACGACGTTCGCAAATGGGTCCCGGAAGTGCCGGACTACGGCAGGAAAATCACCCTTCGGCACCTGCTCCATCACACGAGCGGGCTGCGGGACTACACGGACCTCCTCCCGCTGGCCGGTGCGCGTGTCGAGGACGTCACGACCGAGCGCGAGGCGCTCGACATGATCTCCCGGCAGAAAGGCGTCGAGTTCGCTCCGGGAACGCGTTACAGCTACTGCAACTCCGGATATTTCCTGCTCTCGATCGTCGTCCACCGCGCCTCGGGCAAGTCGCTGCGGGATTTCGCGCAGGAGCGGATCTTCCGTCCACTCGGGATGACGAGCACCCGCTTCGTCGACGATCACCGGGAAATCGTTCCCAGGCGCGCGACCGGATACGCGCCCGCCGGCTCCGGCTACCGCCTCGCGACTTCCAACTGGGAGCAGAACGGGGACGGCGGCATGCAGACGAGCGTGGCCGATCTCGCGCGGTGGGACCGCAACTTCGACAAACCGGTCGTGGGCGGACCGGGGATGATCCGCGAGCTGACGAGCCCGTTCACCCTCGAAGACGGCAAGGCGGTCGACTACGGGATGGGGCTGCGCGTCGATCGTGACGGCGAGCTTCGCCGCGTGCGTCACGGGGGAAGCTGGGCAGGTTTCAAGGCTGAGCTCGTGCGCTATCCGCAGCGGGGCCTGTCGGTGATCGTTCTCTGCAACCGGCGCGACGCCGTTCCGAGCCGGCTCGCGAGAGCCCTCGCGGCGGAGGAAATCCCGGAGCTCCGATCCGTGCCGAAGGAGCCGGAGCCGGCGCCCGCCCGTGAGCCCGCCGCCGCGGCGGCGCCGCCGCCCGATCCGCGGGATCTCACCCGGCTGACCGGAGACTTCCACTCGGAAGAGATCGGCGCGACATGGCGCGTGGCCGCGGGCGCCGGCGGCCTCGTCCTGGAGCGGCGCGGTGCGAATCCGGAGAACCTCGTCCCCGTCTCGAGCAGCGTCTTTCGCTCCCGCGGCGTCGGCGACATTGTGTTCGAGAGGGGGCCCTCGGGAGACGCGGCGCGGCTCCAGATCACGGTCGGGGAGTCGAAAATTCCGTTTCGGGCGCTGCGCGGCTGAACAAAGTCTCGCCGAGGCCCGACTCCCGGCAGCCGCCTTGCAGCTGCGTCAGCCGGAATGCGGTTCATCGTCGCGAGCTCGGACTACGCGGGCCTCGGCTTCGCCATGCGGCTCCAGGAGGAAGGGCACGAGACCCTCCTCGCGGTCCGGCCGTCTTCCTCCGTGCTCGCCGATCCGGCTCTTCTCGCACGATTCGAGTCCGTCGGCGACGGTCTCGTCGCCAAGGAGCCGCTCGCTTCGGCGATCACCAATCGGAGATCCTTTTCCGATGCGTACTGGATCTGGGACTCCAACCACTCCGTCGAGGAAAACGAGCTTCTTCGAGCCGAAGGCTTCCGCGTGCTCGGGGGCGGACGCTACTGCGACCGCATGGAGCATGACCGCACCGCGTGCCTCGATTTCGTTTCGCGATGCGGACTGCGGCCTCCGCCCTCCTTTCCGTTCTCGGACACGCGCGCCGCGGAGCGATTCTGCGAGCAGCACGCAGGCACGGCGTACGTCTACAAGCCGGATCAGGGCGCGAAGTTCGAAACGTTCGTGCCGGAGGCCGACGACCCCACGGAAGCCAACGAAGAATTGCGCGGATATCTCACTTCGCTGTCGGGGGGCGGCGGGTTCGTGCTCCAGGAGCGCAAGGAAGGGGTCGAGGCGAACGTGGAGGTCTGGTTCGACCGGGGTCGGCCGACATTTTCCTTTCTGACGCTCGAGTGCAAGAGGAAGTACGCCCTCGACCTGGGCCCTTTCGCCGGGTGCGCGCTCGACTTCGCCTTCGTCATTCCGATCGAGTCGCGCGCCGTGATGGACACCGTCGGCAAGCTGTTTCCCGTGTACCGGGAAATGCAATACACCGGGTACGGCGACGCGAACGTGATCGCCGGCAAGGAAGGCGTCTGGTTCCTGGAGAAGTGCGAGCGCCTCGGCTACAACGCCCATCCGAACCTCTTCTGGAACCTGGCGAGGCGCCCGATCGGAGAGACTTTCGCCGCCCTGACCGACGGCGGCTTCGAGCCCGACTTCGGCGAGGGCTTCGGCGCGTCGGTGACGATGTCCACGCGCGAAGGTGACACGGGCGGCGGCCCTCTCCTCTACCCGCAGCGTGTCGAGAAGGACATCTACTTCTGGGACGTTCGCCGGTCAGGAGGAAGGCTCGTCACCGCGGGCTTCGATCCCGAGGGCGACGTGCTCGTCGCGATGGGGCACGGCTACACGATGCCGACCGCATGGGAAGCGGTCATGAAGACCGCCTCGGCCATTCGATTTCCATTCCGGCACTACCGGCCCGACGGCGACCAGACTAACTTTCCCTCCTCTCCCGTGCGCCGGTACGAGGCGCTGAAAGCGATGGGGTACATATGAAGATCCTGATCGAGACGGTCCCGCACCAGGAGCAGCGCTATCCGACCGTGGGCGACTATTGGGCGGAGGCCGACGGCACCGAGAGAATCCGGGTGTCGGAGATGCACGACTGGCGTTACGTGATCCTCGTCGCCGTCCACGAACTGGTCGAGATGATGCTGACGCGCCACCGCGGGATCTCGGAAGATTCCATCGGCTCCTTCGACATGGATTTCGAACGCCGGCGTGAGGCGGGAATGGTGACCGGAGAGCCCGGAGACGATCCCGCCGCGCCCTACCGGCGCGAGCATTTCTTTGCGACGAATGTCGAGCGGCTGCTCGCCGCCGAGATTGGCGTGGACTGGGCGATCTACGAGCGGTACGTGGACACCCTCGGCGTCAAGCCCTGACCGTCTCCATCCGACTCGTCCGTTCAGGACGCCATTTCGTCCCGCTGCCGGGACTTCTCGTCCCAATGTCGTTGCCGCCGGCCCGCCCCGCCCCTAAGTTGCCTGCTGTCAGTGCCTCCTTACCGGGCGGCCCGGCCTCGAGCCGCCCGATTTTTTTCTTTCCGGAGGCCAAGGACGGGAGGGTGCGATGCATCTTCAGACCGGATCGAAGGCCTCGAATGGCGCGGCGGCGCCTGCGCGGGTTCGCACGCTGGACGAGCCTTCGCGCGAGTTCACTGTTCAGAAGAAGCTCCTGCTGCTCGAGACTCTCTACGACGCCGGCCGATCCCTGGGCTCGCTCCCCGACGAAGATGCTCTCGTCGAAGACGTGCTCGGCCGCTCGGTCGGGGTGCTCGACGCCGCGCGCGGATATCTCGCGACGTTCGACGACGGCGGCGAGAGGCGTTCCGAGTCCCGTGTCGGTTTTCCCCAGACGATCTCCGAAGCGGCGGTCGCCGACGACCCGTTCCTCGCGGAAGTGACGCGTTCCGATGCCGCGGTCCTCGGAGAGAACCTGCGCCTCCTTCGCATTCCGGTGGGGTCGGCGATCGGCGTCGCGATCCGCACCGGAGGGAGGACCCTCGGCGTCCTCGTGCTCGCCGACCGGGAGCGTCGGGGAGGACGGGCATTGTTCGACGAGGAGGACGGAAGATTTCTTTCCTCGCTGGCGGGACTGTGCGCAATGGCGATCCAGAACCGCCGGAACCTGGAGAAGCTCACGCGCGAGCGCGAGCGTCTGGAGGAGGAAAACCGGCGGCTCCTCGACGCCACCGGCCGCAGCGCGGCGGGACGCATCTTCATCGGCGACTCTCCGGCGGCGCGACGAGTGCTCGACCTCATCGGACGGGTGGCGCCTTCTCTGACGTCCGTCCTCATCCGCGGGGAAAGCGGCACGGGCAAGGAGCTCGTCGCGCGCATGATTCACGCGCGGAGCGACCGCGCGGACAAGCCCTTCATCGCCATCAACTGCGCGGCGCTGCCGGAGACGCTCCTGGAGTCGGAGCTGTTCGGCATCGAGCGGGGAGTGGCGACCGGCGTGGAGGCGCGCATCGGCCGGCTGGAAACGGCCAACGGCGGAACCCTCTTCCTCGACGAGATCGGAGACATGCCGCTTCCGCTCCAGGCCCGTCTCCTTCGCGTGCTCCAGGAACGGGAGATCGAGCGCGTGGGCGGGCGGACCGGAATCGCCATGGACGTGAGGATCATCGCGGCGACGAACGCTCCGCTGCCGGCGCGCATCGCGGAAGGGCAGTTCCGCGAGGACCTCTACTACCGCCTGAGGGTGGTCGAGATCGTCCTGCCTCCGCTGCGCGAGAGGCGCGAAGACATCCCGAGGCTCGCGCGTCACTTCCTCGAGCGGTTCGCCGCGCGGGAGGGGCGGGAGGCGCTCGCGCTGGAGCGGGACGCGTTTGCCGCTCTCTTGTCGCACGGCTTCGCGGGCAACGTCCGGGAGCTCGAAAACCTTCTCGAAGGCGCCGCGACGCTCGCCCGCGGCGGCCTGATCCGCCTGGAGGACCTCCAGTGGCTTCCAGGCCAGTCCTCCTGGTCCTGTGCGGAGGAGACCTCGATTCCGGAGGAGCTCGCGAGTCTCAAAGCGCTGGAGGACCGGCACATCCGCCGGGTCCTGAAGCTTTCCGGAGGCAACAAGAGCCGCGCAGCGCGCCTGCTGGGAATCAGCCGCCGCACCCTCTACCGCAAAAAAGACCTGAACTAGTTACCTCCATCCCCTTGGATAGCCGTCCAAAAAACCGGACCGGTGTTTCTCCGTAACTACTTGCGGTTCTGAGGAATACGATCCCTCGCCGCGGGTTGGAGAAGCAAAGCCCGGAGGTCCCGTAATGACGGAGAGCGCGCTCAGGGTGCCAGGTCCGGCGGGTCAGCCTCAGAAGATCCGCGCGATGATCGTGGACGACGAGCCGCCGGCCCGGCAGTGGATGCGCGGGCTGCTGCGCCAGGAGAGGGACATCGAAGTCGTCGAGGAGTGCGCCGACGGCCACGAAGCGCTCGAGGCGATCGAGCGGCTCTCGCCCGATCTCGTCCTGCTCGACATCGAGATGCCGGGCCTTGGCGGCTTCGAGCTCGTCGAGATGCTCGGGTCGAGCCCCTCGCCCGCCTTCGTCTTCGTCACGGCCTTCGACCAGTACGCGGTGCGGGCGTTCGACGTGAACGCGGCCGACTATCTGCTGAAGCCGGTCGATCCCGAGCGCCTTCGCCAGGCCGTCCGCCGCGCGGTATGGCAGATCGAGAGGGAAGCTCCGAAAACTCCCGACTCACGAACGGCCTCTCCGGCGCCGGCGGGAAGACGGTGGCCGGAGTGGCTGCTGGTCAAGTCGGAGGGGCGGAGCCGCTTCCTTCGCGTGCGCGACATCGACTGGATCGAGTCGCAGAAGAACGACGTGGTCCTGCACGTCGGAGCCGTCGAGCACCTCTACCATCTCTCGACGTCGGGAATCGAAGCGCGTCTCGACCCGGCGCGTTTCCTCCGGATCCATCGCTCGACGATCGTCAACATTGAGCGGATCAAAGACCTCTACCCGCTCTTCAACGGCGATTACGGAGTGACCCTGAAAGACGGGACGACGCTGACCATGAGCAGCACGTACCGCCGCCGGCTCTCGGCGTTTCGCGACGGGATGATCTGAGCCGCGGTCGGTAGTCGGTAGTAGTCGGCAGCCCCGATCAGGCGGTATTGCGGCGGGTTGCCCGCGCTTCCGGCGCGGCTTTACGCAGCGGCGGAGCGTCCAGGGGGATTTCGACGAGGGCTTCGCAGCCGCCGAGATCCAGGTTGTGGACTGAGAAGGCGTGGCGTCTGGGGTAGAGCGCTTCGAGGCGGCGCCGTACGTTCGAGATGCCGATGCCTTCGAGGGGAGTCAGGTCGCGGCCTTCGGGGATTCCGCGGCCGTTGTCCTGGACGCGGATGCGGAGCGTCTTTCCTTCGGCGCGCGCCGTGACGGAGATCAGGACGGGGCCGGTGAACCCTTTCATCCCGTGCTTGATCGCGTTCTCGACGAGTGGCTGGAGCAGGAAGGACGGGACGCGGGCCGCGCGGACCGCGGTATCGACTTCGACGGCGACCCGGATGCGGTCACCGAACCTCGTGCGCTCGATGTTGGTGTACTGCTCGAGGATCGCGAGCTCTTCGTCCACCGTGACGAGCTGCCCCGGCTCCGACTTCAGGCTCGCGCGAAGGAGATCGGCGAGCTGGAGGATCATGCCCTTCGCGCGAGCCGGATCCGAGTCGATGTACGGAAGCACCGTGTTGAACGTGTTGAAGAGGAAGTGCGGGCGCAGCTGGGCGCGCAGCGCATGCAGCTTCGCTTCCGCGAGCTCGAGCCGCATGCCTTCCCGTTTTCTGAGGCGCAGGACTCGGGCCCGGTGCGCGGCGGCGACGAGCGCGAGGATGGCGGCGGCGACGGAAACGCGAAAACCCGTCGTGTCGTAGAAGTATCGTCCGATCGAGAAGGAGAGCCGCGTTTCGGGAGCGCTCCAGAGCCCGTCTTCGTTCGCGGCCGCGATCTGGAAACGGTAGGAGCCCGGCGGGAGGTTCGTGTAGTACGCGACACGGCGCGCTCCGGCGTCCACCCACTGCGAGTCGAATCCGGTCAGCCGGTACTTGAAGCGGATGGCTCCCGGCAGCCGGAAGCTGAACGCGGTGTAGTGGATCTCGAGATCCCGCCGGTCCGGCGGAAGCTCCCTGCCGGAGGCGAGCTCGGCCGGCCGCCCGTTGGCGAGCGTTTCCTCGACGACGACCTGCGGGGGGACGCGATTGATCTGGATGTGCGCGGGATCGGCCATCGCGAGGCCCTTGACGGTCGCGAACCACAGCCGCCCGTCTCTTCCGCGAAAGACGCCGTGCTCGGAGTTGTTGCACTCGGCGCTGCGCATACCGTTCGCCGTGGCGAACTCGACCGGATGGATTCCCCGAGCCGGATGCGCCGCGACGTCGTTCAATTCCGCGAGGCTCACGCGAAACACACCGTGGTTCGTGGTGAGCCAGAGGTATCCGTGCCCGTCGTCGACGGCCCGCTGAACGGCGTCGTGAAAGAGCCCCTCCGTCTTGCGATACACCGTGAAGCGGTCGTCGCCGTAACGCGCGAGTCCGCCCCTCGTGCCGAGCCAGAAGACTCCCTGCTCGTCCTGTGAAACGGACA
>DASQJK010000029.1:0-15160 GCA_035631095.1 Thermoanaerobaculia bacterium | reverse complement strand
TGATGCACAGGCTGAAGGACTCCGCGGAGGGCAGGCCGCGCGGTCCCTACTTCACGGGGAGAGCGTGAGCGTGGCCGAACCGAAACTGCTCGCCCCGCTGCACGTCGTCCGGCGTTTCGACGCGCCGCGCGAAAGGGTCTTCCGCGCGTTCACCGATCCGAAGGAGATCCCCCTGTGGTTCGGCAAGGAGGACAGCGCGACACGGGTGGTCAGGCTGGATCTGCGCGAGGGGGGAGGCTTCGCGTTCCGTGGGGCCCACGAGGGCGCGGAGTTCGAAGTCCGGGGATCGTACCGGGAGGTGAGGATCCCCGAACGTCTCGTATTCACGTGGACGGAAAAGATGGCGGATGCGCAACCTTCCGCCGAGTCGCTCGTGACCGTCGAGTTCCGCGATCTCGGCAACACCACGGAAGTCGCTCTGACGCACGAGAGGGACGTGGACGAGAAGCAGCGGCGAGGCCACGAAGGCGGCTGGAACCTGTGCTTCGACCGGATGGCGAAGCTGATCGAAGGGAAAGGGAGGACGGTATGAGAGGTCTCGCAACTCGGAGGCTGTCGATCGCGGCGGCGGCTCTCGCGGCCCTCGCTCTGTTCGCGGCGGCGGGCGCGGCGGCCGGCGGCGACGCAGCCCACCAGCACGCTCAGGCGGGAAAGGCGAGCCCGGCCTGGGAGTCGATGAAGTCGCTCCAGGGGGATTGGGAGGGGCTCTACCAGAGCAAGGTCAAGACGAGCGTCAGCTACCGCCTCGTGTCGAACGGGACGGCTCTCATGGAGACGCTGGTCGCTCCGGACGCGAGCGACATGGTGACCATGTATCACCCCGACGGCGAACGCGTGGCGATGACGCACTACTGCTCGGAGAACACGCAGTCCCGGATGCGGGCGCCGGGCACGGACGGGAAGCGGATCGCGTTCTCGTTCGTCGACGTCTCCAACCTGGCGTCGCCCGACGCGATGCGGATGACGGGCCTCGTCCTGACGCTGAAGGATCCCGATCACTTCTCGGCGCAATGGACCGGCACCGGGATGGGGAAGAGCGACACCAGCCTCTTCGAGTTTACGAGGAAGAAGTAGGGCGCCCGAGGCGCCCCCTCACCCAACCTCTCCCCCCGCGCGGGGGAGAGGAGAAGGTTTGTTCGCCTCCGTCTCTCAATCGCTCCGCGGAGCCGACGTGTTTAGGAGGAAGAACTCGACGCCGACGTTTCCACTTCGGCAGGCATCTCGAGAGACGGCATCTTCGTTGCCTCGTGCTCGCGCAGGTAGGCGCTCGCTCTCATCATCCGCTGGGTGCGGAGGAGGACCCGCGTCAGATAGGGGATCTGGCCGGGCCTCACCTGGCGCATCCATTCGAGCCAGCTCTTTTCCCCGCTCGTGTTCAGGATCGACCGGCGCCAGGTCTCCGCATAGAGCTCGAAGAACCTGCGGGCGCCGAGGCGCGGCTCCCAGAGAACGTGGTGCATGTCGTACTTGAACCACGGCTGGTTCTCGAGGATCGGCGCGAGCTTCTGGAAAAGCTCCGTGCCGGGAAGAGGCGTCAGGATTGTGTAGCCGGCGCGCTGGAAGCCGTGCCTCGCCACGAAGTCCCACAGCTCGTGGAACTGATCTTCGGTCCAGTCGGGGTCGACCAGGAAATTTCCGGTGACGCCGTACCGCATCGAGCGCGCAATGCGGGCGGCTTCGACGCTCGAGGAGACGAGGTTGTCCTTGACGACGTCGGCAAGGCCCTGGTCGGAAGCGGACTCGAGGCCGAAGAAGATGTCGAAGTCCTTCGCGAGGGGCCGCCACGCTTCGAGGAGCTCGGGGTGCCGCGTCACGAGGTCCGTCCGGGTCTGCACGAGGATCCACCGCTTGAACACGCCCCTGCGTTTCAGGGCTTCCGCGAGCTCGAGGCTTCTCGCGGGATGGTTCCAGAAGAGATCGTCTGCGATGAAGACGGCGTCGCCGACGGAAGCGAGATCGTCGACGACCGCTCCGATCGAGCGCTCCCGGAAAGAGCGGTCGTAGAGCTGCCACACCGAACAGAAGTTGCACCGGAAGGGGCATCCGCGCGCGGTCTCGACGAGCCACACCGGCTTGAAGAGAAGGCAGTGGTATCCGTTGCGGTGGCGCTCGATCAGGTGCCGGGCCGGGACGGGGACCCGATCGAGACCGGTCCGCTCGGAGAGAGGCGCCGTCGACTTCCATCCGTCGGGAGTGCGAAGGCGCAGCGCGGGGACCGAGGACACCGGCCGCCCGGACGCCAGAGCGTCGGCCAGCGCCGGCACGACCTCTTCTCCGTCGTCGACGCAGATCGCATCGACGTCGTCGGTCTCGAGCGGGCCCGAGTAGGCGGCAGCCGCGTGTCCCCCGACGAGGATGAACGCCTCCGGAGAAACGCGCCGGACCTCCCGCGCCGTTTCGAGCACCCGGTCGAACTCCAGGGCATGCATCGCGGAGATCCCGACCACGCGCGGGCGCGTACGCCCGATCCACTTCGAGACACCTCCGGTCCGAAAGCGAAGATCCACGATCTCGGGCGCGTGGCCGCGCTCGGCGAGCGCCGACGCGACGTACTCGAGCCCGAGCGGCTCGACACGGAAAAACGGACCGAGGCCAAATCGTTCGTTGCCGGGGTCCGGTCTCAGGAGAAGAACGTTCATCCGCAGATACTGAATTGTATAGTCGTTGGACGATGCGGAACAGGGGGGCGGACGCGCCCGTCGAAGATTCTCCGTCCGCTCCCGCTCCGCGCGCGCGGAAGAAATGGGTCAGCCACGGGCTGTCCAACGCAATCGTGTACGGCGGCCTGCACTACGGGGCCCACTGGCTGCCGATGGCGGTCTTGAACGGGATCAACCTCGTCGGAAACAGTCTCGCCATCGCCTTTCTTCGCGAAACCCAGCGAGGGATCCGCGAGAACTTCCGGATCGCTCTCGGTTCCGGCCCGCGTGAGGCGGCGCGGCTGGCGCGAAGCCAGTTCTTCGAGTACGGCCGGCACACGATCGACGCTTGGAGGCTTCGCAGCGACGCATTCGTGCCGCGAATCACCACCTTCGAGGAGGACGCCCGCGTCCTCGCCGCCAGCCGGCGCGGCGGGCGGGGGTTCCTCCTCGTGACCGGGCACGTCGGGAACTGGGAGATGGGCGCGGTGACGCTCCGCGACCACAGTTTGACGCCCGCGGTGGTCGGCCAGCCGGAGCTCGACCCGAACGTGCAGGCGATGCGGCTCGAGCTCAGAAGGCGGCTCGGCGTCGAGTCGATCGACATCGGCTCCTCGATGGCGACCGCGTTCAAGGTGCGGGCGGCGGTGGACCGCGGCCGCGCGGTCGCCCTCCTCGTCGATCGCGCCTACCCGGAGGACCAGGTCATCGTCCCGTTTTTCGGACGGCCGACTCCGTTCCTGCGCTCCCCCGCCCTGCTCGCCCGGTTCTGCGACTGCGACGTGCTTCCCGGTTTTTTCCTTCGCGCGCCGGACGGCTCCTACTTCAACGTCTGGGGCGAGCCGCTGCGCGCTAACCCGGCGCTCTCCGCGCAGGAAGACGCGGTTCGGATGCTTTCCCGGGTCGCGCGCGACCTCGAAGGGGTGATCCGGGCGAACCCCACACAGTGGTTCAACTTCTACCGCTTCTGGTCCGAGCCGGCTCCAGGCGAGCCCGAGAACGCTCCCGGAGACGACTTGCGGCGATCGTAAACCGCGCGTATCCTTTCGCGCGTTTCGCCCCTGAAAATTTTTCTGTCACGCGCCCTCGCTCCCCGCGAAGGCGAATCAAGAGGTGGGTATGTTCCGGAGGATCCCTCCCAGTCCGTCGCCCGGCATCGCTGCGTCCATCGCTCTTTTCGCGCTCGCATTTCCCTTCGGCGGCCGAACGGCGTCCGCGGCCGACTCCGTCCCGCAGGTTCGCGCGCTGCGGCTCGAGGGATCGCAGGCGGAGTCCATCGCCGCGGAACCGGGCGGACCGGAAGGCATCGCCGGCCGCGTCGCGGCGGCGCTCGCCGCGGCGAAGAACCCGGAGCAGCCTGTCCCTCATCCCCTCTCGGCGACGGCGCAGGCGTCTCCGCTCGCGGCGCGGCTCGGGAAGGACGTGACTCTCGTCCGCCGCCCCGGCGTCGGGACCCCCATGCAGATCCGGGGCGACCGTCTTCAGGAGCGCGTCGAGGTCGTCCAGTCGGCGGACGCCTCCGATTCCGCGACGGCCACCGCGAAGGCCTTTCTCCGGTCGAACCGGGAAGTGCTGGGCCTCGCGGATCCGGACGCCGAGCTCCAGGCGATCAAGGTCGTCGAGGACGAGCTCGGGATGCGGCACATCCGCTTCGAGCAGCGATTCCGGGGTCTCGCGGTCTGGCCGGGCGCGTTGATCGTTCACCTCGATGCGCGCGGCGACGTGTCGTTGATGGACGGAGCGTACGTCTTCACTCCTCATCTCCCGACCCTCGAGCCCGTGCTCGACTCGCTCGCCGCTACGCAAAAGGCGCGGCTCGCCATCGGGGCTACCCCGGCGGCGCTCACGACCCGGAGCGAGCTCGTCGTCTATGCGCCCGGCACACGCGCTCCGCGGCTCGCCTGGAAGATCGACCTCTCCGGCCGCCCGAGTGAGACCGTCAGCGTCTTCATCGACGCCTTGAACGGCGTCCGCCTCGCGGACGTCCCGCGCGTCATGAGCGAGAACGTGGTCGGGTCCGGGATCGACCTCTTCGGCGCATCGGTCACCCTCAACGTGTGGAACGTCTCGGGCACTTTCCGGCTCATCGACACGTCGAAGCCGATGTTCGACCCCACGTCACAGGTGCTCGACCAGACGAAGACGCGCGGCGCGATCTACATACAGGACGCCACGAACCAGCCGCCCTCGAACGACCCCGACGTTTCGCTCTCCCACCCGGCAATCGTGACCTCGACCAGCAGCATCTCGTGGGCGCCTCGCGACGCCGTCAGCGCCGCCTCCAACTTCGGCAAAGTCTTCGACTACTACAAGGAGAGGCACACCCGGAACTCGATCGACGGCCAGGGCGGAAACATCCTCGCCGTCGTGCGGGTCGGCGCCGGATGGCACAACGCGTTCTGGACGGACGACATCGGCGGGATGTTCTTCGGCGACGCGGACCGCTACGCCGGATCGGTCGACGTCGTGGGTCACGAGATGACGCACGGGGTGACCTCGAAGACGGCGGGTCTCGTGTACCAGGATCAGTCGGGCGCGCTGAACGAGGCGCTGTCCGACATCTTCGGGGAGATGGTCGAGAACTACGCCACCGGGTCGAACGACTGGATCGTCGGCTCGCGGATGGCGAACCCGATCCGCAACATGGCCAATCCAGCGCAGTTCGGGGATCCCGCAAAGATGTCGCAGTACGTCCAGACGACGACCGACCACGGCGGCGTGCACACCAACAGCGGGATCATCAACCAGGCGTACTACCTGCTGGCGCAGGGAATGCCGGGAGCCATCGGGCTGCGCGATTCGGAGCGGATCTTCTACCGCGCCCTCACGGTCCACCTGACGAAGAACGCCCAGTTCCTCGACGCGCGGCTCGCGGCCATCCAGTCCGCCGACGAGATCTTCGGCGTGAGCTCCAATCAGTCCCAGAAGACGGCGAAGGCCTTCGACACCGTCGAGGTGCTCGCCTCGACACCCGCGCCGCCGCCGCCGAACGTTCCTCCCGTCAGCGGCACCGATTCCGCGATCGTCGTCTATCGCGACGGGACGCTGCTCCTCGGCCGGCGCGAGGCGGCGCTGGGAGATCCCTCCCAGGGCTCGCGCCTGACGACCACGCCCGTGGCCAACGAGCGGCCGTCGGTGTCGGGCGACGGCTCCATCGTGTTCTTCGTTTCGGCGGCCAATGACGGGTGCTTCGTTCCCACGAACGGCTCGCAGGCGCCATCGTGCCTCGGCCTGCCGGGCCAGATCGCCTCCGTGGCGATGTCCCGCGACCAGAGCTCCTTCGCTTTCGTTTTCTTGAACGGCGGCCAGCGGGACAATCGAATCGGCGTCGTCGACCTGCAGCGGAACACGACTACCGTCTACCGCCTCGTCTCTCCGGCCACCGACGGCGGGACGACGGGCACCGTCCTCTTCGCGGACACGCTCGACTTCACGGCGAACAGCCGCTTCCTCCTCTACGACAACTTCAACGTTCTGACTCAGGCCGACGGCAGCCGCATCGGCGTGTGGAGCATCTCGGGGATCGACCGTTCCGGCGGGATCGGCTTCAGCCTCATCCCGCCAGTCCGCGGATTCGACATCGCCAATCCATCCGTCGCGAGGACGAGCGACGACTATTTCACCTTCGAGGCCGTGGACGAGACCAGCGGAAAGTCCGACATCTATGCGGCGCGGGCCTCGACCGGCGACGTCAACCAGGTGGTGACGGGCGTCGGATCCGGATTCACCTCGCCCGTGTACTCCGGAAACGACCGCGCGATCGTGTACTCCTATCCTGATTCCACGGCCGCGACCGGCCGGTCACTCGCCAGCATCCCGATCGCCGCCGACCGCCTGACCGCCGCGGGCCAGCCGACCCCGTACCTCTTCGACGGCCAGTACGGGGTCGTCTACCGGCGCGGAACCTACACGACGCCGACGGGCAACTGCACCGCCTCTCCGGGGACCCTCTGCCTCTCGAACGGCCGCTTCCAGGTGAGCGCCACGTTCACCACGACGGCGGGCCAGCAGGGCTCCGGCGCCGCGGTGCGCCTCACCTCCGACACCGGCTACTTCACTTTCTTCGACCCGGCGAACGTCGAGGTGGTCGTGAAGGTCCTGAACGGCTGCGGGCTCAACCAGCGGCTCTGGGTCTTCGCCGGCGGCCTCACCAACGTCGCGACCGTGATCACGGTGACCGACACGGCGACGGGGGTGACGCGCACGTACGCCAATCCGCAGAACACGCCATTCCAGCCGATCCAGGACACGTCGGCGTTCACGACATGCTTCACTGGCTCGATCGCCGCGCAATCTGCTGCGGCCCAGGGCCCACCGGAGGACGCGGAGCACGCCGCGGAGCGGGCCCGCGAAGAGATCCGCGCCGCGCTCGTCGCGCCGCGCGAGTACGTCTTCACAGCCGAGGCTCCCTCGGACCATCCAGCGCCGCTCCCGCCCGCGGCGGGCGCGTCCATGGCGCGTCAGCCCGAGGACGCCGCGCCGGACGCGGTGACCGCGTGCACGGCCGACGCGCAGTCGCTCTGCCTCAACAACGGCCGGTTCCGCGTCCAGACGACCTTCCGCACCGCCCAGGGACAGACGGGCAACGGCAACGCCGTGCGTCTGACGGCCGATACCGGTTACTTCTGGTTCTTCGACGCGAACAACGTAGAGATCATCGTCAAGGCCCTGAACGGGTGCGGCTTCAACAGCCGCTTCTGGACCTTCGCGGGAGGGCTGACGAACGTGCAGGTGACGATGACGGTGACGGACACGCAGACCGGCGCCGTGAAGACCTACACGAACCCGCTCAATCAGGCCTTCCAGCCGCTCCAGGACACGGCGGCGTTCGTATGCCCTTAACGGACAGGTGATGGGTGATGGGTGGTGGGTGGGGGTCGTTCTGCTACGACCTACCTCCTACCACCTACCACCTCGGTTCGACCTACCGCCGCGTCCGGGCGCTGCCATTTGCCGTACACGAAGTTCCCGCAGCAGCGGTTGCAGATCGGGAGCGGCTCCCTGGCGAGCTTCTCGCGGAAGCGGTTCGCCTTCTCGCCGGCCCACACTTCGCGGAAGCTCTGCCTGCGCACGTTGCCGATGACGTAGTCGGGGAAGTCGCCGCAGAAGGTCACGTCGCCGTCCGGCTCGACCTGCGCGAAGTACCACGCCACGGGGCAGAGGTTGTGGCCGAAGGTCTTCGAGAAGTCGGAGAAATACTCAGGCACGTCCGCGGCGGGAACGTCCGGCACGAACGACGTCCACGGCTTCCCTCTTGCCGAGTCGAGAAAGCGGCGGCGTTTCAGCCCCTTGAGAAGCCGGACGAGGTCGGTCATCTGGCGCGTGCGGGACCCGTTCATCACCTTCGCGTCGAACTCGAATCCCTTCCACGAATCCCCCGAGACGCCGAAGGTCTCCTTCATGACGCTCTCGTACTCCGCACCGACGCTCTTCGGCACGAACCACCGGAGTCCCACGTTGATCGTGTCGATCGGCAACTCGCGGAGCGCCTCGACGGCCGCGGGGATCGAGTCGAGATTGAGCTCGGTGACCGGGAGGATCGCGATCTGCATCGGCATCGGGCGTTTGAGCTTCTCCCGCCACTTGGCCACCGCGCGCACGCCGTCCACGGCCTTCTGGTACGCGTCGGACTTGCCGCGGATCCGGTTGTGGACGTCTTCCGGTCCGTCGATCGAGACGGCGATCGAGTCGATCCCTGCTTCGACGAGCTCCCGCGCGTAGGACTCGAGCCTTCCGCCGTTCGTGATGACGGTGCATGTCAGGCCGCGGCTCTTGATCTCCCGGACGAGCGGCAGGATATCGGGATAGAGGAGCGGCTCGCCGCCGAAGAGGCTGATGATGGGCTGCCACGGCGCGACCTCGTCGAGCAGCCGCACGTAGTCGGGCAGAGCCATCTGCCGATTCAAGCCGATGAGCTCGCGGATACGTACCGCTTCCGTCTGCCCGTCCGTGGCCGACGCGGAAAAACCGTCGCTGCGGTAAATGCCCGTGTCACCCCACTGGCCGCACATCTTGCAGCGCAGGTTGCACAGGTTCGTGACCCGCAGCTGGACGAAGGTCGGCATGGGGAGATTCGCGGGCGTGGGCGCCGACAGGTGCGCCATGACTTCTCGGCGCCCTCGTCCCATGCGCCCGAGATGCCGACGCGCGAAGCCCGCGAGCTGGATTCCCCGGAGAAAGCTCATGGATTACGGGTCTAGCGGCCCTCTCCCCTTCCCGTGTCGAGGTCGATGATCCTCTCGATGGCGCGGCGGCAGGCGGCGCAGAAGGGCACCGCGTTGCGCGTGAACATGATGCAGTCGATCTGGGGGCGGTAGTAGCCCGCCGCTTCGTACATGGCGCCCTCGAAAGCGCCGACGCGGGAAGCGTTCGGATCCGAGGACAGCAGCTTCGTCTCGGCCGCCTTTTCCTCGAGGAAGAGCTGCTCCATGTCTTCCTCGGGACGCCGCTCGGCGCGGATCTGCCGGCGGCGCTTCTGGATCTCGCGCGAATACTTCTCGAAGGCTTCCTTGCCCCACGGGGTCGGAAGCGGCGTCCCCGGCGTGACGAGGTCCTTCCACTTGAGGGTGGCGGGATCCTTCAACGCCGTGACGTTGGGCTCCCAGGGCTCGACCCGGTCGGTCGCCGGAAGCTGGGCCACGTCGGACGTGTAGTACTCGTCGGCCAGCCCGGCGAAGTGGTGCCCGAACTCGTGCACGAAGACGTAAGGGGACCACATGCTGTCCGCCGCCACGGTCGAATAGAGGTTGAAGATGCCTCCGCCGCCGTAGGTCCGCGAGTTCGTGAGGATCTCGACGTGCTCGTACGGCGCGAACGAAGCGATCTCACGGAACGCCCGGTTCTCGTACGTCAGCACGTAACGCTCCGAGCCGAAAGCGTCGTAGCTCGCGCCGATCGGCGAGCGCTTGTGGATGCCCGTCGACGGCCGGGAAATGCCGGACTCCTCGGCCGGCGGGCACAGACCCCAGACGTTGAAATCCGCTCGCCGCTCTTTGAATGGCGAGACGGAGAAGAGGATCTCCGCCAGCCGCTTCGCGTCTTTCTCGAACTTGCCCCGCTCCGCGGCCGTGTACCCGTCGCCCAGGATCAGGAAGTCGGACTTCGCTTCCGACGGCCCGCTGCGCTGGATCTCGAGGAGCGGGCCGGGCGAAGGGGGTCGTGAGGCGTCGACGAACGGGTCTTTCGGGTCCACGAGCGTCGACCACATCTCGCGGAAAGCGTTGCGTGCGTCGCGCTTCTTGACCACGACCTGCACCGGGCCGGGAGGCGTAGGGAACCGAAGCGACTCGTGAAATGTGCGGAACCGCTCCTTCGCCTCGTCCGTGCCCTCCCACTCGCCGTAGATGGAGGCGAACCCCCGGGAAAAAATGGCGCGGTTCGTTCCCCGGTCGATCACCTCGAAGAAGTACTTGCCGAAGTTCGTGTCGTCGATCGGCCTGGAGGGGTTCCCCGGCCATTCGAGCGGCTCCACGACGACGCGGTCGAGGCTGAATCGCTCCTCGGCGGCGTTGCCGGTGTGGAAGTAGTCGACCCGCATCGTTCGGGGAGTGGCCGCCGGAAGAACGGCGGCGAGCAGGGTCAGCGCGGTCGAGATCAACGGCAGTCGCATTCTCATATGGATCGAATATCCTACGCCCTCGCGTTGGAGGACGGTTTTCACGCTTCCGAGAGAGAGGTTCCACAATGATCCACGAAGACATCCTGGGAACGATCGGCAACACTCCCGTCGTTCGAATCAACCGTCTCGCCCCTCCCGGCGTGACCATGTACGTGAAGTGCGAGGCGTTCAACCCCCTGTCCTCGGTGAAGGACCGCCTCGCGATCGCGATCATCGAGGACGCCGAGCGCCGCGGGGAACTGAAGCCCGGCCAGACGGTCGTCGAAGCGACTTCGGGAAACACGGGAATCGCTCTCGCAATGGTCTGCGCCGTCAAGGGGTATCCCTTCGTCGCTCTGATGTCGGACAGTTTCTCGATCGAGCGGCGCAAACTCATGCGGATCCTGGGAGCGAAAGTGGTCCTTCATCCCGCGGCGGATCGCGCGACCGGCATGGTGAAGAAGGCGGAGGAAATGGCGAAGGAGCGCGGCTGGTTCCTCGCGCGCCAGTTCGAAAATCCCGCGAACCCCGAATACCACCGCAATACTACCGGGCCGGAGATCCTCCGCGACTTCGCCGGGAAGCGCCTGGACTACTGGGTCACCGGTTACGGGACGGGCGGCACGCTGACGGGAGCCGGCGAGATGATCAAGAAGGCGCGCCCGAGCGTGAAGGTCGTCGTTGCCGAGCCCGAGGGCGCAGCGCTCCTTTCCGGCAAGGAATGGACGCCCCACAAGGTCCAGGGCTGGACTCCCAACTTCATTCCTGCGGTGCTCGACCGCAACGTCTACGACGAGGTCGTGACCGTCGCCGACGTGGAGAGTCGCGATACCGCACGTGACCTCGCCTCGAAGGAAGGCATTTTCTGCGGCATCTCCTCCGGCGGCACCTTCGCCGCAGCGAAGAAGGTGGCCGCGAAGGCGCCGAAGGGCTCCGTGATCCTCGCGATGCTCCCCGACACGGGCGAGCGCTACCTCTCGACGTTCCTCTTCGAGGGGATCAACGAGGGGACGGACGAGATACCGGCCTGATTCGCGATTCCTGAAGCAGTCCCTTCGGCCGCTCTTCGAGCGGGCGGCCTCGGGACTTGCGCGCCTCAACGGCGCGAAATCCCGGCCTAGCCGGAAGCCGCCAGCACCGTCTTCGTCGACTCTCGCGACCGGGGGGTCGGCTCCGGCGCGAGCTGACCGTGCAGCTCCGGGATGAAGACGAGTCCCTTTTCGAGCCAGGCGTGCTCGCCGTCGAGGATGCGGCGGGCCGTCTTGTACTTCCGCACGTCGTCGTTGGTGCGCATCGCGTGGAAGTGCTCGCGGATGCGCCGCCGCATCATCCGGCAGAAGACGTCGGCGAGCTCGACCGCGCCGCGCGCCTCAGGACCGCCGGCCTTCGAGAGCTGCTGCGCCCGGGACACGGCCGCCGACATCGCGAAGAGGTCCGCGCCGGCGTCGACCGCGCGGAAGAGAAGCGCCTGGCGCTTTTCGAGCTTGGGGCCGTGCAGCGCCATCATGTGGAAGATCGAACGCGAGAGGCGCCGCGTCGTGCGCTCCAGATACCGAAGGTGCGGCGCGAGGCGGCCGAACTCCGAGAAGCGCGGCCAGCGGCCCCATCCGAGCCACCGGGACGGATACCAGGTTCCGTAGAACGCGCCGATCTTCGGGAGCGCCTTCAGCTTCTGCTCCCGTGACGCCTTCGGCTTGACGAGGTCTCCGGCGACGGCGAGATGGCGGTCGAGCGCCTCGCGGGCGATGAAGAGCCGCATGATTTCCGACGAACCCTCGAAGATGAGGTTGATCCGGTAGTCGCGCATGATCCGCTCGACCGGGATCCCCGGCTCACCGCGCGACCTCAGCGAGTCCGCCGTCTCGTAACCCCGGCCCCCGCGGATCTGCAGGGTCCGGTCGACGATCGTCCAGCCCTCTTCCGAGTTCCACATCTTCGCGACCGCGGCCTCGAGCCGGATGTCGCGGTCGCCCATGTCGGCCATTCCCGACGCGAGGTCGGTCACCGCCTCCATGGCGAAGGTCGTGGCCGCCATCTCCGCGAGCAGCTGCGCAATCGCGTCGTGCCGGCCGATCGGCTGGCCCCACTGCACGCGCTCGTTCGCCCAGGTGCGGCTGATCTCGACGCACCGCTTGGCGACGGCGGCGCACGACGCGGGCAGGGTGAGGCGCCCCGTGTTGAGGGTGACGAGCGCGAGCTTCAATCCCCGCCCCTCGCCGAGGAGCAGGTTTTCCTTCGGTACACGGACGTTGGTGAAGCGGATGACCCCGTTCTCGATCGCCTTCAGCCCCATGAAGTGGAGGCGCCGCACGACCTCGACCCCCGGCCAGTCTTTCTCGACGATGAACGCGGAGATCTTCTGCGTGTCCGGGTGGCGCGCCATGACGACGAACAGCTCCGCGAGCGTGCCGTTGGTGCACCAGAGCTTTTCCCCGTTGACGATGTAATCGCCTTCGGGCGTGCGTGTGGCGGTGGTCGCGAGCGCGGCCGGGTCGGAGCCCGCCTGCGGCTCGGTCAGGGCGAACGCGGAGACGGCTCCCCTCGCCAGGCGGGGCAGGTACTTCTTCTTCTGCTCGGGCGTCCCGAAGAGCTTCAGCGGCTGGGGGACGCCGATGGACTGATGGGCCGAGAGCAGCGCGATCAGGTTCCCATCCTGGCTCGTGATCAGCTTGATGGCCTGGCTGTACTCCCGCTGCGAGAACCCGAGGCCGCCGTACTCCTTCGGGATCTTCATGCCGAAGGCGCCCATATCGGCGAGCCCGGCGACCACGTGCGGAGGGATCTTGCCGTCGCGGTCGATGGCGTCGGAGTCGACCTCGGCGCGGAGGAACTTCTCGAGCCGGTCGAGGAACGCGCGGAACTCGGGACGCTCGGCCGGCGCTTCGGGGAAGGGGTGGACGAGGTCCAGCCGGAAATTGCCGAGGAAGATCTCCTTCAGGAAGGAGGGCGCCGACCACTCGGACTCGCGGGCGTCCTCGGCGACCTGCCGGGCTTCGGCTTCGGAGGGGGCCTGATGTTTCATTTTTTCGGTCATGTCCTTGAAAACTTTACAACGAATAGAGTGGGCTCGTGACCAACAAGTACCTCTCGTACGACGAGCAGCGAGCCCCGAAAGTGCGGGAGATGTTCTCGCGCCTGGCCTGGCGGTACGACCTCGTCAACGACGTCATGAGCTTCGGCCTGCACCGCTTGTGGAAGCGGAGGACGGTCCGGCTGGGCCTTTCCCGCCCGGGCGGCAACCGCCTCCGGTGGCTGGATCTCTGCTGCGGGACCGGCGACATGGCGTTCCTCGCGGAGCAATTCGCGGGCCGGGATCTGGCTCCGATCGGGGCGGACTTCACGCTGCCCATGCTCGCCGTCGGCCGGCGCCGCGCGGCCGCGGAAGCGCGCCGGACTCGGTTCGTGCAGGCGGACGCCCTGGCGCTCCCCTTTCCTGACGGCGCCTTCGACGTCATTACCGTCGGCTACGGGCTTCGGAACATCGCGGACGCGTCCGCTGCGCTGGTGGAGATGCGCCGGGTCCTGGCGCCGGGAGGCCGCGCGGTGATCCTCGACTTCGGCAAGCCCCGCAACCCGATCGCGAACGGCCTCTACCAGGCTTTCCTCCGGACGATGATGCCCTTCGTCGGCTGGCTCTTCCACCGCGACCCGGAGACGTATCTCTACATCCCGGAGTCGCTCGCCCGGTATCCGGGCCAGGTCGGAGTCCGCGAGCTGATGCGCGAAGCCGGCTTCGAAAAAGCGAGGTTCGAGGAGAAGCTCTTCGGCACGATGGGGATCAACATCGGCGAGGTGTAGACTCCCCCGCTCTTATGGCCCACCAGTACATATTCACGATGCAGAACCTGCGGAAGGTCGTGCCTCCGCAGCGCGAGATTCTGAAGGGGATCTACCTCTCGTTCTTTCCCGGCGCCAAGATCGGCGTGCTCGGCCTGAATGGCGCTGGCAAGTCGACGTTGCTCAAGATCATGGCGGGGGTCGAGAAGGATTTTGCCGGCGACGCCGCGCCGGCGGAGGGCACCCGCATCGGCTTCCTGCCGCAGGACCCTCGGCTCGACCCGTCGAAGGACGTCCTCGGCAACGTCGAGCTCGCCGTCGCCAAGACGCGCGGGCTCCTGAAGCGCTTCGACGAGCTCAACGAGAAGATGGCGGAGGAGCTCTCGGAGGCGGAGAGCGAAAAGCTGATGGCGGAGTACCAGCGCGTCCAGGACGCGATCGAGGCCTCCAACGCGTGGGAGCTCGACCGGCAGCTCGAGATCGCGATGGACGCGCTCCGGCTTCCGCCCGCCGACGCGGACGTCACGAAGATCTCGGGCGGAGAGCGGCGCCGGGTCGCCCTCTGCAAGGTGCTCCTCGAGCGGCCCGACCTGCTGCTGCTCGACGAGCCCACGAACCACCTCGACGCGGAGTCGGTCGCCTGGCTGGAGCGGCATCTCGCGGAATACCCCGGCACCGTCGTCGCCGTGACGCACGACCGGTACTTCCTCGACAACGTCGCCGGGTGGATCCTCGAGCTCGACCGGGGCGCGGGAATCCCGTGGGAGGGCAACTACTCGAGCTGGCTCCAGCAGAAGGAGCAGCGGCTCGAGATGGAAGAGAAGCAGGAATCCGCCAAGCGCCGGACCCTGAAACGCGAGCTCGAGTGGGTGAAGATGTCGCCCCGGGCGCGGCAGGCCAAGAGCAAGGCGCGGCTCGAGAAGTACGAAGCGCTGCTCGCGGACAAGGGACCGGAGCAGCGCGGCGAGACCGCCGACCTCTTCATTCCGCCGGGCCCGCGGCTGGGCGACGTGGTCGTGCAGACGGTCAAGATCTCCTACGTCGACCAGAGCCGAGGTGGCCTCGACCCGGACAAGAACGTCTGGGAGGTCGTCTCCGACGGCCTGGACCACATCAAGGTCGCGAACTTCGAGATGCCGTCCCGCGC
>DASQJK010000028.1:0-6417 GCA_035631095.1 Thermoanaerobaculia bacterium | reverse complement strand
GAGAGAACCTTCCCGTCGAAGAGTACGTGCGGCCGGAAGTGTTCGACGAGCATCGGGAGTTCGGAGAACGGCTCGGCTTCCGCCACGTGTTCTCCGGGCCCTTCGTCCGTTCTTCGTACCGCGCGGAGGAAGCGGCCGCGGCCGCCTCCCTCAAACGGGCCGCCGCGCCCGCTCCGTGACGGCCGGCTTCGCCCGCTGGAGGACGTCCGCCGCGGGCGTGCTCTCCGGCCTCCTGTTCGCGCTCGCCTTTCCGCCTCGGGGCTGGGCCGTTCTCGTTCCGCTCGCGCTCGTCCCATGGGCGGCGGCGCTCGCAACAGAGGAGCGCCGCGGGCGCGCGCTCCTGTCCGGCGCGCTGTTCGGGATGGCGTTCTGGTGCGCGTCAATCCCCTGGATCTCGTACGTGGTCACCACGTACGGCGGGCAGCCGCGGGCGATGGGCGTCGTGTGCGTCGCGCTGCTCGCTCTCATCCTCGCGGAATGGCCCGCGGTCGTCGGGTGGGGGACCGTCGCCGCGGGTCCTCCCGGATCGGGGATCCGCTTCGCCGCTTTTCCGGTCCTCTGGGCCGCGACGGAGCACGCGCGGTCGGTGATCTACGGCGGATTTCCCTGGAACCTGACGGGCTGGGCGCTCGCACGCCGGCCGGTCTGGATCCAGACGGCGTCCGTCTGGGGAGTCTACGGGCTCGGTTTCGCCGCCGCCGCGGTCGCGGCGCTGCTCGCCGCGTCGGCCCTGCGCCGCCGCCTCTGGCCGGCCGGCGCCGCCGGCGCGCTCGTGCTCCTCGTCGGAGCGTTCGGCGCCATGCGCCTCGCGGCAGCGCCGGACCGCGCGGCGACGGGAGAGTCGCTTCGCGTCGCGCTCATCCAGCCCAACCTCACGGAAGAAGACCGCAAGACTCCTGTCGGCGCGGCGGCCGGGTACGAATCGCTCGTCGCGCTCGGGATTGAGGCGGCGCACGGCGCGGACCTCGTGGTCTTTCCCGAGTCGGCGTTCCCGATGTACTGGGAAAGAAGCCCGAGGCTGCAGGCGGACCTCCTGCGCGTCAGCCGCGCCTGCGGCTGCCCGGTCCTCTTCAACGACGTGACGTCGGAGGCGGACGGACGCGTGTCGAACGCGGCGCGCATCGTGACGCCGGAGGGCCTCGCGGCCGGCATTTACCGGAAAGTCCACCTCGTTCCGTTCGGCGAGTACGTGCCGCTTCCCAGGCTCTTCTTCTTCGCCCGGCAGATCTCGCAGGAGATCGGCGAGTTTTCGGCGGCCGCCGAACCGGTCGTCCTGCGAGCCGGCCGCACCGCCATCGGCGTAGGGGTCTGCTACGAGATCATCTATCCGCCGCTTTCGCGCCGTCAGACCTCGGACGGGGCCAACCTGCTCGCCACGATCTCTAACGACTCCTGGTACGGCCGCGCGGGCGCGCAGCAGCAGCACTTCCAGGGGGCGCTGCTGCGCTCGGTCGAGAACGGTCGCGACCTCGTGCGCGCGGCGATCACCGGGGTGTCGGGGATCGTCGACTGGCGCGGGCGGATCGTCGGAGAGCTGCCGGAAAACCGGCCGGGAATTCTCCGCGGCGTCGTGCACCTGCGCACGGGGATCACGGCGTGGACACGATGGGGACATCTCCTGCCCGTCGCCGCCGACTTCGCCGCCGCCGGCATGCTAATCTCCGGCCTCGCGCGCTGGCTGCGCGCGAGGAAAACCAGAACACCATGACCGCTCGCGACGACCTGATCTCCGATCTTTCGGGCGCCTCGGAACGACTCTCGTCGCTCCGCGGCTATCTTTGATCTGGACGCCGCGCGGAGCGCGCTCGAGAAGCTGAGAGAAAAGTCCGCCGCGCCCGACTTCTGGTCGAAACAGGAGGAGGCGCAGGCGACCCTTCGCGAGATCCGTTCCCACGAACGGCGCCTCCAGACCGCGGCGAAGCTCGACGAGCTGAAAGACGAGCTCGACACGTTCGGCGAGCTCCTCCGCGAAGGAGAGAGCGCCGACGCCGACGCGCGGGACACCCTGCGGCGGGCCACCGAGTTCGGCGACGAGCTCGAGCTGTCCGTCAAGATGGGAAACCCGGAGGACGAGGCGAACGCCTGGATGATGATCCACGCCGGCGCCGGGGGGACGGAGTCGCAGGACTGGGCGGAGATGCTCCTGAGGATGTACATGCGGTTCGCCGAGTCGCGCGGGTGGAAGGCGGAGCTGCTCGACCGGCAGGACGGCGAGGAAGCCGGCTTGAAGAGCGCGACGCTGCACGTCGTCGGCGATCACGCGTACGGATACCTCAAGGGAGAGATGGGGGTGCACCGGCTGGTGAGGATCTCGCCGTACGACGCCGCGCAACGCCGCCACACGTCCTTCGCTTCGATCTACGTCTCTCCCGAAATCGACGAGAACATCGAGATCGAGATCGCCGACAAGGACCTCCGGGTCGACACCTACCGATCGAGCGGCGCGGGCGGGCAGCACGTCAACGTGACGGATTCGGCGGTGCGGATCACCCACCTGCCGACGGGGATCGTCGTGACGTGCCAGAACGAAAGAAGCCAGGGACGCAACCGCGAGATGGCGATGCGCGTCCTGCGCGCGCGGCTTTACCAGAAAGCGCTCGACGAGCGGAAGGCGGACGAGGAGAAGAAGGTGGGCGAGAAGAAGTCGATCGAGTGGGGGAGCCAGATCCGGTCCTACGTTCTCCACCCGTATCGCATGGTCAAGGACCATCGAACGAGCTTCGAAACGGGCGACACGGACCGGGTCCTCGACGGAGGGCTCACGCCTTTCGTCGATGCGTTTCTGAAGTGGGCGGCCGAGGGCTCCCGCGCCTCGACCGCCTGAAGCCGTGCCGCCGGAGGACCCGCTCGCGACCGTCGCCCCTCCGCCGATGGCCGGCTGGATGGGAGAAGTGCGGGAACGGTTGGCGGGGTGGACACGGAGGGCTCCGGCGCGGGTGGAGGGCCGCCGCGCTGCCGTCCTCGTTCCGCTGTTCGTCCGGGACGGGCGGCTCTGGACCGTGTTCACGCGGCGCACGGAGTCTCTCGAGCACCACCGGGGACAGATCTCTTTTCCCGGCGGCGCGGAGGAGCCGGGAGACGCGACCCTGTACCACACGGCGCTGCGAGAGAGCGAGGAGGAGCTCGGGATCCGGCCGGCCGACGCACTGCCGCTCGGCCGCCTGTCGCCGCTCGTCACGGTCACCAGTTTCTACGTGGAGCCGTTCGTCGCGGCGCTGCCGTCCCCCTACGAGTGGAAGCCCGCCGAGGCCGAGATCGCGGAGGTCATCGAAGTACCGATCGCGGAGCTCGCGCTACCCGGAGTCCTCGAGGAGCGAGCGTTTCCGGGGCGCGACGAGCCGGTCCTCTTCTACCACCATGGAGAGCACGTGATCTGGGGGGCGACGGCTCGGATCGTCCACGAGCTCCTGGCCGCGATCGGTCAGTGATCCCCGAAGTTCTTTTCTCCCGCCTCGATCCGCACCGCGAGCTTGTTCTGCGGCGGAGGGAGCGGACACGTCGCGTAGGGTGAGAAAACGCAGGGCGGGTTGTACGCCTTGTTGAAGTCGATCACCGCGCGCGCTCCCGGCGCGGGCGGCGTCACGTAGAGGAAGCGCCCGCCCCCGTAGGTCTCGCGGCCGTTGGTCTGGTCGCCGAAGATCACGAACCAGTCCGTCGTGCCCTCCTCGTCCACGGCATCGAGCCGGTACGACTTTCCGCCCACGTCGAAAACGAGAGTGGCGGGGGACTTCTCGGGGTAGATGGCGCCGAGAACGTTGGGAACGGGAATCTCTTTCGGCGGGTCGTGGCGCTCGACCCGGGCTTCGATCCGCCAGCGCAGGTCCACGGGGAATGCGTCGATCCCGTGAAAGGCTTTGAGAGCGGCGCTTTCCGCGTCCTTGACGCGCACTCCGATCCGGCCCGCGCGGTCGATGAGGTAGAAACGCAAGGCTCCCACATGCAGGACCGTCGGCTCGCCCGAGGTGTCGGGCTTCAGAGCCGCGGAGGAGACCCGCTTACCATCCAGCTCGACGGTCTCGCCGGGCGCCGCCGTGAACGTCGCGTCTTTGCCCGCGAGAGTGATCGTCCCGAGACGCGCCGGCGCCTTCCCGGCGGGAAGCACGACACGCGACTTCGGATCGCTGCCAACGGCGTTCTCGCCCTGCTCGAGCCATGACAGGCCGATGAGAGTCAGCCAGCCGTCCTCCCGCTTCAGGCTCGCGAAACGGCGCTCGCGCCAGGCCTCGATGTCGCGGCGGTGCTGCGCGGGATCGGGAGAAGAGGGCCCGGCGCCGACAACCAAGATCAGGAGAAGGAGAAAGCGTTTCTTGTACATGGGAATGTCGGCTCGATCACCCGATCACCCGGTTGTCTCAGTCAAATTCCCGCGCGATCGAGCGCCGCGAGCTGTTCCGCCCGGGCGAGGTTCGCTTTCGCGGGCTCGAACGAAGAGTCCTCGGCGATCGCCCGCTGGAACGCCGCGAGAGCTCCCGAAAGAGCTCCCTTGCGCGTGCGGATCACTCCGAGGTTGTTCCAGAGCGCGGCCGAGCGCCCGTTGTTCTCGAGGGCCTTGACGAGCGCCGTCTCCGCGTCCGCGAGCTTGCCTGCGTCGAGGAGGCTTCCCGCGAGCCCCGCCGCGGCCGCCTCGTTCGACGGATCGAGGTCGAGGGCAACGCGGAACGCGCCCGCCGCCTCGTCCGGCTTCTTCAGCTGCGCGCGGACCTCGCCGAGGCTCTCCCAGACGCCCGTTTCGTTGGGGGCGAGGCGCGCCGCTTCCGAAAGCTCCCGCTCCGCTTCCTTCCACATCTGCTTGCGCCGGAAGGCGCGGCCCAGGTTTTCGTGGAAGACCGCGCGGGTCGGCGCCAGGCGAACCGCTTCCATGAGCTCCTCGACCGAGCGATCCACCTGGTCCGATCGGAACAGGAAAACGCCGAAATCGTTCCGCGCCTCGGCGGAGGCGGGGTCGATCTCGATCGCCCGCCCGTAGGCGATCCGGGCAGCGGAGCGATCCTTCAGCTCGTCCATCGTTCGCCCGAGTCCGAGCGCGGCCTGGACGTTCTTTCCGGAGAGCTCCAGCGCGCGCCGGTAGTGGCTCGCCGCGGTGTTCCACTTCGCCTGCCGCTCGGCGAGACGCCCGAGGCCGAGCTCCGCGCCGGAGTTCGACGAGTCGAGGACGAGCGCGGCGGTGTATTCACGCTCCGCGTCGCCGTCCTGTCCGAGCGCGAGCGCCGCGTCGGCGACGATGCGGTGCGCCTGCGCGCTCTTGGGATCGAGCTCCAGCGCGCGATTCCCGGCGGCTCGCGCTCCCCGATAGTCCGCGGCCTTCAGCAGAGCCTCCGCGTTTTCGAGGACCGGAACGGCAGCCGCGGACGTCGTCGGCCCCTGGAGGGGAGGCCCGCCCGGGCCCGCCGGAACGGTGGAGATCGGCCCGGTCGTGACGAGGGCCTTCTCGAGCTCGGAAGCCTTCCGCCGCGCCGCGTCGGCTTCCGGTCCGCGCGCGAGACGCTCGTACGCGTCGGCGAGGAGCCGGTGCACCTGCGGATCGGTCGAGTTCTCCGCCTTCTTGAGGTCGTAGAGAGCTTCCTCCGCCTTCCCGTCCGCAAGCTTCTCGCGGGCGGTGCGCTTCAGCTCCGCCATGTCGATGGACGGCGCTGCGGCGCCCCCCGCGACCTCGTTGCGAACGGACTGGGCAAGACGCACGAAATCGGGGCTGTAGAAATCCGCCACGACGTCGAGGTTGGGCCGCGCCAGGAAGGCGAGCCGCAGGCTGTCGCGGGCTGCCTTGGAGTTGCCGGCGATGAAGTACGCCCATCCGCTCTGGAAGGCCAGCTCCGACTTGCGCTCCGGCGTCGGCGCGCTCTCCGCGGCCCGCGCGTATTTTTCTCCCGCCTCCTGGAACCGGCCCGCGTCGAACGCCCGCTTCGCTTCCGCCTCGACCCGGCCCGCATCCTGCGCCGCCGGCGTCGGAGACGCAGGGGAGGCGGCGAGGGCGGGCGAAGCAGGGAGCAGGAGCAGCGCGGCGGCGAGCGCCGGCGCCGCGAGAAAGCGGCTCAGGAGGAGCTTTCCGCGCGAGGGACGGGCGCCGGAGGTGTCCATGTCTTCTTTTCTCCTTGGGGTATCTCGACGTCGGCCGTGATCGGCTGCAGCCCGTCGCGCGAGAGGGTGATCTTGTGAGCGCCGGCCGAAAGTGGCAGGTCGAGCGGGCCCGACAGGACCCCTTGGAATTTCGAGTCGACGAGAACGGTCGCACCGTTCCACGCCGGAGCCGAGATCACGAGGTAACCGATCGGGAAGCGATACGCGATCGGGGGAGCGCCGGCGCTGCCCACCTTAAACTCCTTCTCGTAGGTCGGGAGGCCTCGCTTCTCGAACCGGACGGTGTGCTCGCCTTCGGAGAGCTCGACCGTCTTCGCCGGGATCGATGGACCGATCCTTCGC
>DASQJK010000027.1:0-3386 GCA_035631095.1 Thermoanaerobaculia bacterium | reverse complement strand
GAGCTGGGCGGCGGTGTCGGGCTTGACCTGCTTCTTCATCCCGTCGGGGTCGTACTCGTCCGGGTCCGCGGCGTAGGAGGAGAGGGCCCTTCCCATCTCGATCGTCGTGCGCGCGCGCGTGCGGTGCAGCTCGATCGCGGCGAGCGCGACCGGGGCCGGAGGGAGGCCAGCGGTCGCGAACGGGGCGGAGCGGGCCAGCAGCTCTTCGGCGGGCATCCTCGCGATCGACTGGGCGTTCATCCAGAGGAGCTTCTCGGGGTCGAAGACGGACGGAGAGGCGCCGATCCGGTCGAGGGAGAACTCCTTCTCCATCTCCTCGCGCGTCATGATCTCGCGGTCGTCGCCCGGCGACCATCCGAGCAGCGCGAGGAAGTTGAAGAGCGCCTCGGGGAGGATCCCCACGTCGCGCCACTCCTCGACGGCCGCCGCGCCGTGGCGCTTCGAGAGCTTCTTGCGGTCGGTCCCGAGGATCATCCCGAGGTGCGCGAACTCGGGGACGGGAGCGCCGAGCGCGCGGAACAGAGCCACGTGCTTGGGCGTGTTCGCGAGGTGGTCGTCGCCGCGGATGACGTGCGTGATCCCCATCTCGACGTCGTCGACGCAGACGGTGAAGTGGTAGAGAGGATGGCCGTCCGAACGGACGAGCACGAAGTCGTCGAGGGCGTCCGGAGGGAATTCCACCTGCCCGCGGACCCTGTCGGTGACGACGATCGTCTCCGAGGGCATCTTCAGCCGCACGACGTGGCGCTCGCCCGCTCGGGCGCGGCGCTCGCTCTCGTCGGGAGGGATGTCGCGGCCCGCTCCCGAGTAGCGGTACGCGCGCCCCGCCGCTTCCGCTTTCTTGCGCTCGACGTCGAGCTCTTCGGGAGTCTCGAAAGCGCGGTAGGCGCTTCCCTGCGCGAGAAGCCTCTCCGCGGCCGCCCGGTAGAGCTCCGTGCGGTGCGACTGGTAGAAGGGCCCCTCGTCGTAATCGAGACCGAGCCATTCCATCGCGGAGAGGATCTGGGCGGAAAGCTCCTCGCGCGAGCGCTCGACGTCCGTGTCCTCGATACGGAGGATGAAGGTGCCTTTCTCCCGCCTCGCGAAGAGGAGGTTGTAGAGCGCCGTCCGGGCGCCTCCGACGTGGAGCGATCCGGTCGGAGACGGCGCGAAGCGGACGCGGGGAGGAGAGCTGGCCGACAAGCGGGCGGATGTTACAAGAACCCGTGCTGTAGCCTTCGCTCGCTTGGCCAGCGAATCCCGTTCCCTCCGCGCCGACGCCGTCCTTGTCGGCGTGACCTTCGTGTGGGGCACGTCCTTCGTGGTGGTGAAGAACGCGTTCGCCGGCTCTCCTCCGCTGCAGTTTCTCTTCTGGCGGTTCCTGATCGCGGCGGCGATCCTGACGCCGCTTGCGATTCGCCGCGCGCGCACGCCGGGACTCTTTCGCGATGGGCTCGTCGTCGGCGCGCTCCTCGCCGGCGGCATGTCGCTCCAGGTGCTGGGCGTCCCCTCCACGACCGCCTCGAAGGCGGCGTTCCTCACGGGGCTGTCGGTCGTGCTGACGCCTTTCGCGGCATACCTGCGCAGCCGCAAGCTGCCGTCCGCCGAGAACGCGGTCGGTGTCGCGCTCGCCGGCGCGGGGTTTGTTCTGCTGACCTATCCGGCGGAGGGCGCGCACTTCAATCGCGGCGACGCGCTCGTCTTCGCGTGCGGAGTCGTGTTCGCGTTCTACATCGTCGAGCTCGGCGAGCGGTCCGCCCGGCACGACGCGATCGCGCTGACGCTGCTCCAGCTCGGCACGGTCGCGGTCGTCGCCGGGATCGGTTCCGCGGTCCTGCGCGCCCCCGTATTCGTCGGGCTCGCAGAAGGCGCCGCCGAGCACCGCGCCGTCCTCTGGCAGGGGACGTTTCTCTGGAGCGTCCTTTACCTGGGCTCCGTCGGGACGGTGGGAACCTTCTTCGGCCAGACCTGGGCGCAGGCCCGGATGTCCGCGACCCACGCGGCCATCCTCTTCGCGCTCGAGCCGGTCTTCGCGGCGATTCTGGCGGCGTGGGTGCTCGGCGACCGTCTCGGAGCGCGGGGCATCGCCGGCGCGTTGCTCGTGCTCGTCGGGATCGTGGTCTCGGAAACGCGGTGGAGGGTGGACGGCCGTTGACACCCGCCCTTCCGCCCCGTAATTCTTGATCCCTTGGCGTCATCGCCCTCCATGAGACCTATCCGGTGAACCCACTCTTCCGACAGGTCGTGTTCTCGGTCGGCGAAGCGGAATACCTCTGGGGAGACGTCGTCGAGGCCGCTCGACTGCGGGGCGACTGGGCTCCGCTCCGGGAGAGGGCCCTGGCGGGTATCGCCTGTCTCGCGCGCCTCGAGGAGGCGCCCGATGCCCTCGACGACGCGGACGTAGAATCCGCGGCCAACGATTTCAGGTACGAAAGGGACCTGATTTCGGCCGACGAGATGGAAGCGTGGCTCGCCCTGTGGGGTCTGACCCCTGAGAGCTGGATGGACTACATCCGCGTGTCATTGCTGCGGCAAAAGTGGTCCGGCGATCTGCCCGAAACCGCCCTCCCCCCGGCGGAAGAGGCGGAGATCGAATCGCGCGCGCTGGCGGAGGCCATCTGCTCGGGGGAGCTGCGCCGGCTCGCCGGCACACTGGCTGGCCGCGTCGCGATCGCCTCGCGGGATCAGAAGCACGGAGCACGCCCGGGGCTCGAAGCGCTGGAGGCGTCGTTCCGCCGGTTCTCAGAGAGCGCGCTCACGGCGGACGTAGTGAAAGCGCAGATCCGCGCCGGGCAGACGGACTGGACTCGCCTCGACTGCCAGCAGGTCTCGTTTCCGAACGAGGAGGCGGCGCGCGAAGCCGCTTTGTGCGTGCGGGTCGACGGCAGGGCCTTGACCGACGTCGCCCGGGACGCGGACCGCGAGATGCGCCGCGAGGACGTTTACGTCGAAGACACGCCGCCGGACTCTCGCGCGCTCTTTCTCGCGGCCGGTAACGGAGAGCTCATCGGACCCGTCCGGAAAGGGGAGGAGTTCCTGCTCTATCTCGTTCTTCGAAAGGTCGTGCCGTCCGAGTCCGACGAGAATGTCGTCTCCCGCGCGCGGGCGACCGCGCTCGCGCGTCTCGTCGATCAGGAAATCAACGACCGCGTGAAGTGGCGGTGGCGGTTCTGACCCCGCCGGGACGGGATGCCCGCGCGGCGCTGCACGAGCTGCCGCTGCTGGCTTTTCTGCCGCCGGACGTTCGGGACCTCGTGGTCGACAGCTTCGTCCCCGAGTCCTTCGAGTTCGGAAGCGCCATCGTCCGCGAGGGAGAAGAGGCCGACGCTTTCTACGTGCTGGTCTCAGGGCGCGCCCGAGTGATCAAGACCGGACGAGGTGGCGAGGAGATCTCCCTGAACGTGCTT
>DASQJK010000026.1:0-11854 GCA_035631095.1 Thermoanaerobaculia bacterium | reverse complement strand
GTTGCGCCCACCGGATGGACGGGCCATGAGAATCGAATCCCAGGTATGTGCCCGAGCTCCCCACCCGCTCCGAAAGGAACGGGGCCATCACTCCAAAACCGCATCCCGCGTCGAGAACACTGCATCCTGGCCGCAGGAGTCCCAGTTCACCCACGAGTTCGTCGCACGACTTCGCGGAAGCGGCGATCTCGGAGATAGGACCCGTGTGACGCTGGAGCCACAGAGGCGGATTCCTGACGTCGTGTTGAACCTCGAAGAAACGATCGACGGCGCCGGCGGCCATCAAAGCGCCGGTTCGCAGCGCGCGCAGCGTTCCGATGAGAGGGCGAGGGGCTGCACGCAGATCCATGATCCAGCTTAGACCCAAACCGAGAAACGAGATCCTGGATGGTCCTCGTGTCGCGGCCATTCCGCCGCTCCGACTCAGGCGGGAGCTGGCGGCGCGGACCTGACGAGCACCGCGATCGAGATGTCGTCCTCCGGCTCCTGCTCTCCGAGGAAGCTCGACAGGGCGCTTGCCAGGACGGTGACGAGCGTCGCCGCTCCGACCCTCCCGACTCTTCGCACTTTGTCCTCTATGCGATCGTCCCCGAACTCCTGCCCCGCGGCATTGCGAGCTTCGGGCACGCCGTCGGAATAGAGGAGGAGGCGCTCTCCCGGCGCGAGGAGCCCCGACTCGACCGGCCAGTCGAGGCCGACGCGGATTCCGAGCGGATACGCGCCGCGGCCGATCCGCTCGAGGACGTCTCCGGAGGGCGACAGGCGAAGGATCTGAGGGTGGCCGGCGACGCAGCCCGACCAGGACCCGTCCGAGGACAGGACGAGGTAGACGCCGCCGAAAAAGGCTCGGGGCGACCCGGTCCGGCAGAGGATGCGGTTCAGGGTCGCGAACATCGCCGCGGGTGAGGGATCGACCTCGAGCTGCGTCCGGAAGGCCGCGTGCGCGACGGCCATCACGAGCCCCGCGGCCATGCCGTGACCGGACGCATCGCCGAAGAGGACGGCCATCCTTCCACCGGCGATCGGCACGAAGTCGTAGATGTCTCCGCCGACCGTGTTCGCGATCCGGTTCGACGCGCCGATCTCCCAGCCCGGAATCTCGGGAAGCTGCTTCGGGATGAGGCTCGCCTGCAGGTCGCGCGCGAGCTCGAGCTCGTCGCGGTAATTGATCTTGTCCACCAGCTCCATCGCGAGGAGCGAACCGACCGCGAGAAGCGCGACGAAGAGCCAGCCGTTGTCGAAGAAGATCTCCGTCGAGCTGGTGCGCCGCACACCCTGTCGGATCTCCTCCGTCCGCTTGAAGCGCGCCGGGCCCTGCAGCGAGAAGAGGAGGGCGAGGAGAGCGACCGCGAGCAGGACGCGCCGCGGCGGGGAGAGGCGGCCCGCGAGCCCGAAGAGCACCGCGTTGGAAGTCCGCAGCCACCTCCGGATCCGCCCGCGCGTCCGGTCGATCTCGTCGCGCGAGTCGGTGGTCAGCTTCTCGAGCGCCCGGCGCCAGTCGCGGCGGTACAGGCCCGACAGGTCCTTGCGGCCGACGGCGCGGAACGTCGACCGCACGAGGGCAACCCAGTCCTTACCCGCCGGCATCGCGGTGAGAATACGTCGGCGGCGGCGGCGCGGCAGTCCGCCGGTCGAGGATGGCGGAATTGGCGCGACAATCGCAGAGTTTTCCTTCGCATGAGACCCGTAATGGCCGCCGCCCAGCCGACTCCGCTCGCCATCGAAGGCTCCAACCGGGTCCGCGCCGCCCGCGCGCTCGCCATCGCCGCGGACGTCGTCCAGATCGCCGTTTTTCCGCTCTTCGCGCCCGGCGGTCTGTCTCCGTGGAACGACGCTCTCGATCTCGCCGTCGCCGCGGCGCTGACGCGGCTGATCGGCTGGCACTGGGGATTCCTGCCCTCGTTCGTCGCGGAGCTCGTGCCGGGCCTCGACCTCGTCCCCACCTGGACCGCCGCCGTCTTCTTCGCGACGCGAAAGGGAGCGCCGTCGAAGATCCCGCGGGAGGGCGCCGTCGACGCGGAGGTCGTTTCCTCCACGCCCGTTTCGGACCCGAAGCGCTGACGGCGGGTCAGCCGCCGAGGGAGCGCCGGACGGCTGCTTTGGCCAGAAGCCGCGTGGAGTCGAGGGTCGGCAGGGGCGCCTCCTCCGGGCGAACGATCAGCGGGATTTCCGTGCAGCCCAGGACCGCCGCATCGCAGCCTTCCTCCGCGAGCGCGCGGATCTGCCGGTAGAACATCTGCCGCGTCGGCTCCTCGAAGACGGCATTGACGAGCTCGCCGAAGATCGCGCGGTTGATCGTCTCCCGCTCGGCGGCCGGAGGAACCCGCATCTCGATCCCGCGGGAGGCGAGCGCGTCCCGGTATACGGGCCCCTCCATGAGGTATTTGGTCCCGAGCACGCCGAGCCGCCGGAAACCGCGGCGGCGCGCCTCGTCTGCCACGACCTCGGCGATGTGAAGCCAGGGGATCGGCGAGCGGGGCAGGACGTCCGGAAGCGCCTGGTGAAGGGTGTTGTCGGGGCAGATCGCGAACTGCGCTCCGGCCGCGGCGACCTCGCGCGTGGATTCGAGCATCAGATCGGCGACCGCTTTCCAGTCGTCCCGCCGGATCGCCTCCATGTGGCGGGCCATGGGGATCGCGGAGAGCGTGATTCGCGGGTGGTCGTGCTCTCCCATCAAGGGGAGCGCTTCCAGGCAGATCGTGCGGTAGCAGAGCGCCGCGCCCTCCGTGCTGCACGCCACGATCCCCACGTGCGCGGCCTCTCTCGGTGATTCCAGTTCTGCTCCTGAGCTAGCGAGCTTAACCCGGCCGCTGCTCCGGAAAGCAAAAGGGGGGCTTTCGCCCCCCGTGCTGCCGACCGCCGCGCGATCAGAGCTGCGTCTTTTTCTTCTCGAGATCCTTCAGCCGCTTCTCCAGGTCCTCGAGCCGTTCGCGCAGGCGCCGCAGGTCTTCGCTGCGCGGCATCACGATCCGAGTGTCCGGGACCTCGACCGTCCACGGACGGGAACGGAACTCCCTGCGCAGCATGCCGGGCAGCTCACGGAGCTCCCCGAAGTCCTCCCACTCGCCGTCGCGCCGCGGACGCTCGTCGAGCGTGGCCGTCAATGTCTTCGTGGCCCGGTTCCGTAACACCTCGAGCTTCACCGAGTCGCCCTTCCGGTGGCCGCGGAGAGCCCGGGTGACTTCGCCCGGCGACTCCACGTGCTCGCCCGCGACGGAAGTCAGGATGTCTCCCACTTCGAGGCCGGCCTTCGCGGCGGCGCTGTCTTTCTCGACGCGGCCCACGAGCACGCCCGCGTCTTTCGGCGCTCCGTAGTGGGCGCGCAGCTCCGGGGTGATCCCGATGAGGGAAACGCCCAGAAAGCCGCCGGCACCGGAGCGCGAGAATCGGAAGCGGCGGGGCGCGTCGACCTGGACGTCGTCGTCGTCCGCGCCGGCCACGACGATAGTGGTGTCGGTCTTCGAATCGTCGCCGCCGACCCTCGCCCCGACGGGCAGCGGCATGGCGATCAGGAGCGCGGCGAGAAGGGCTTTTCCGGAGCTGGTCATCGTTCCTCCCGTTGGTTCTTGTCGAATTTTCAGGGTCGCCTTTTCGGGCGGCCTCAGCTCCAGAGACGACCCTTCCCGGCAAAGGTTCTTCTCCGCGGCGCGGGTGTTGCACGGGCTCGTCCGAACGGCCAGACCCGGCCGGGGAGGTCGCGATGGAACGCATACCCGGAATCGCCTGGGCCCTTCTGCGGATCGTCGCCGGGCTGCTGTATGCCTCCCACGGCGCCCAGAAGCTGTTCGGCTGGTTCGGGTCCCCGCCGGTCACCGGCAAGCCGCTGCTCCTCGCCGCCGCCGTCATCGAGATCGTCTGCGGGATCCTGGTCGCCATCGGCCTCTTCGCGCGTCCGGCGGCGTTCGTGGCCTCGGGCGAAATGGCGGTCGCCTACTTCATGGTCCACGCGCCGCAGGCATTCTGGCCGGTGCAGAACAAGGGCGAGAACGCGGTTCTCTACTGCTTCTACTTCCTGCTGGTCGCCGCGCAGGGGGCGGGCGTCTGGAGCCTCGACGCGATCCGGCGTCCACCCGCGCGGTTCGCGCCGCTGCAGCCGAGGCCGCAGGGGACCTAGGCGTCAGTTCGACTTCGGCTCGGGGGTGAAATCCGAAGTCGTCGCCACCTGGAACTTGCGGTAGTCGGAGTACTCGCTCGTCGCGTCGAGATTGAGCCCCTTCACGAGGAGGAGCCGGGCGCTTCCTGTGAAGTGGGCCATTGCCGGCAGCCAGATCTCTCCGTTGACCTTGCGGCGGGTGATCGACGCGCGGCTTCCCTTCTGGAGCCGGGCGAGGACGCCCAGACCGAAGGAGAGCGTGTCCACGAGCTCCGCATCGACACGGACGAGCTGCTTGTCCTGTTCGTCGATCCAGGCACGGCCCGCGAACTTCGCGAGGATTTTTCCCGCGCGCCCGGCGGGATTGACTCCCGCCTTCGGGCGGAACGCCAGAACGATCGAAGGGCGCCCTTCCACGAGCTCGCGGCCCGAGAGCTGGATGTCGTATACGGCGAAGAGCTGCGAGACGGCCGACTCTTCCTTGCGGCGCGCCTCGGCGAGCTTCGCCGCGCGCTTCTGCTCCGCCGCCGCGTCGCCCGCGTCGGCGACCTTCTTGTCGTGCTTGCGGTCCTCCGCGGCGAGCTCGTCGCTCGTCAGCGTGTGCCCGTCGCGCTCGACGAGCCGCCTGTAGGTGTGACCCGGCTCGAGAGACGGATAGACCTCGTAGGTCTCGGTCGTCACCTTCTTCACGCCGCCCTTGCCGTCGAGCCGCCGCTCGGTGTGCTTCTCCGTGAACGTGTACTGATCGAGCAGGGTCTCGTCGCTGTGGAGGTTCCCGCGGACGGCCTCCAGGAACGAATGGAGCTCGGGCAGCGGCTTCGCCGGGTCGGTCTCGGCCGCCGGAGGAGTCTGCGCCGCGCAGACGGACGCGACCGCGACTCCGAGGACGAGAAGGGGCCAGGCCGGACGGAACGGACGGAACGGACGGGAAGAGCTCACTGGGCTCGAAAACCCCGAGCCTGTGACCGCGATTCCCGCTTTCACCAGCCCCCGCGAATCGTTCCTGTTGACAATCTACAGGAACGGGTCTAGCGTCGGACCCTGTCCGTCGAACTTTGAAGGAGGAACGCATGCGCCGGAGAGATTTCCTCAGAGGATCGGCCGCCGCGGCGGCCGTAGCGGCAGCGGGTCGATCGATCGCGGGAGCGGCGGGCCGGGCTGGCGGGACCCCCGGGAGACTGACGCCGCCGAAGGACGGAAGGATTCTGGTCGCCGTCACGGTCTCGGAGGGGGTGACGGTCATCGACTTCTCGGGGCCCTGGGAGGTCTTCCAGGACGTTCACCTTCCTGAAGCGGGCGAGGACATGGACCGGGCGATGCCCTTCCGGCTCTACACGGTCGCGGAAAGCGCGGAGCCGGTGCGGGGATCGGGAGGTTTGAAGATCGTCCCCGACTACACCTTCGCAAACGCGCCGTCGCCGCGAGTGGCCGTCGTTCCCGCTCAAAAGGGGAATCCGGCTCTCCACGAGTGGCTTCGCAAGACGAGCCAGACGGCGGACCTCACGATGTCGGTCTGCACGGGCGCCTTCCAGCTCGCGAAAGCCGGACTTCTCTCCGGGCTGGAGGCGACCACCCACCACGACTTTCTCGACCGGTTCGCGAGCATGTATCCCGACATCAAGGTGAAGCGGGGTCTGCGGTTCGTGGAGAGCTCCCCGAAGATCGCGACGGCCGGCGGCCTCTCCTCGGGGATCGACCTGGCCCTGCACGTCGTCGAGCGGTACTACGGCCGGGCGGTCGCGGAGAGGACGGCGGCGACGATGGAGTACCAGAGCAAGGCGTGGATGGTGTGAGGACGGTCGGTAGTCGGTAGTCGGTAGTCGGTAGTCGGTGGTCGGACGAGTAGGTAGCGGGTAGCGATATCCTCTCCCGCAAAAAACTGGGGGAGGGTATCCATGGCACTCGATCGCCGTAATTTCCTGCGCGCCGGGGCGGCCGGGCTTCTCGGAACGTCTGCACTTGCGTCCGCGGCGCAGCGCAAACCTGCCGCCGCGAAGGCTCCCGCCGCTTCGAACGAGGTCAAGACGGCGGGGATCCGGCTCGTCCCCGTCGACGGCAAGTACAAGGTGTGGACCAAGAAGGTGGGCGCCGGCAGGATCAAGGTCCTCACGCTGCACGGCGGCCCCGGCGCGACCCACGAGTACTTCGAGTGCTTCGAGGATTTCCTGCCGCAGGCGGGGGTCGAGTATTTCTACTACGACCAGCTCGGCTCCGAATACTCCGACCAGCCGGACGACAAGAGCCTCTGGACCGTGGACCGCTTCCGTGAGGAGGTCGAGCAGGTCCGCGCCGCGCTCGGGCTCGAAGACTTCTACCTCTACGGAAGCTCCTGGGGCGGAATGCTCGGCATCGAGTACGCGCTCAAGTACCAGAAGCACCTGAAGGGGCTCGTCATCTCCGACATGACGGCGAGCGTCGCGTCGTACGTCGCGTACATCAACGAGCTGCGACGCAAGCTCCCGCCGGAAGTGATCGCGGTGCTCGAGAAGTACGAAGCGAAGGGAGAGTTCGAGGCGCCCGAGTACGAGGAAGTCATGCTGGCGCAGATCTACTCGAAGCATCTCTGCCGCCTCGACCCGTGGCCGGATCCGGTCATGCGGACGTTCAAGCACCTGGCGAAGCCGGTCTACAACACCATGCAGGGACCCAACGAGTTCGTCGTCAACGGCACCTTTAAGGACTGGGATCGCTGGGCGGACCTGCCGAAGATCCAGGTCCCCACGCTTCTCGTCGTCGGCCGGTACGACACGATGAAGGTCGAAGACATCCAGAAGATGGGCCGCGCGATTCCGCACTCGCGCGTGGCCGTCTGCGAGAACGGCAGCCATCTCTGCATGTGGGACGACCAGCAGGCGTACTTTCGACACCTCATCGGCTTTTTGAAGGATGTGGACGGTGGGCGGTTTCGGAAGGCCTGAGGGGTCCGGGAGGTCGGTAGTCGGTAGTCGGTAGTCGGTAGTCAGGTCTTTCCGGAGATTCTCTCGAGCAGGGAACGGTACTCCGGACGGGTCCGGATCGCGCGCAGGTCTTCGTCTGCCGCGAGATGGGCCGCGTCTTTGTAGCCCCTGTCGATGGCGTTGCGCAGGGCTTCGATGGAGCGCGAGGTGTCGCCCGACAGCGCTCTCGCGCACGCGAGGTCGTACCAGGGGCCGGGGCGCTCCGGTTTGATCAGCACCGCGATCTCGAGCGCGAGTGCCGCGCGCGCCGGCTCCTTGCTCGCGAGCAAGCTCGTCGGTTGGTAGAAGGCGGCCTGCACGTACAGGTTCTCCAGCACGCGGCGGGCGGAGAGCGCCTCTTCCGCGTCCGCGCTCGCGGCCTGCTTCTGCAAGGCGGCAAGGTCGAGGTGGCGCGCGACGGCGGACGCGGCGGGCAGCGGGATGGCGGCGAGGGCACCCTGGAACGCGCCGAGCACGCGATCCACCGCCGCCCTCTCGCGCGCGTCCCGGCGAAGGGCCGCGTCGAGCGGCTTGCGCGCTTTCTCCTTCAGGCGAGCGGCCGCGGAGGTCACGCGAAGCAGAAGGTCCGGCGAGAGCAGCCGGTCATAGTCCGCCGCGGCTCGCTCAGCGAGCATGAAGGCCGCGCCCGGTTTTCCGGATACTTCGAGCTGCTCGATCCGCGCAACGTCACGGTCGAGAAGCGAGGCCGCCAGCTTCTCGTCGCGCGGCCGCAGGCCGCTCTTCATCGCCCGGACCTCGAGCCAGTCGATGCCTTCGCGCGCCACCGCCGGCGGCGCCCATTCGTGGGTCCCGTCGAAGACTTCCAGGCGGTGCGCGGCGCCCTGTCTCTCGAGAGTCGCGTCGAGGAGTCGCATCTCCTGATAGTTGAAGTCCGTGTTGCCGGCGGTGGCAAAGACGGCGAAGTCGGGTTTCGCGCGGATCGCCGAGCCGGCCGGCAGCCCCCCACCGGACGCGATCACGCCCGCAAGAGAGCCGGGCCGCGCCAGGGCGATCAGGAAGGCGAGCCTCGCGCCGCCTGAAAACCCGGCCGCATACGTCCGTCTGGGGTCGGCGGGAAAACGCGTGAAGGCATCCGTCCACAGGGCCTGGAGGATGTCCGCGTTCGGGGTCGTGGCGTCGTCGCTGCGGGTGTCATTGGAGCTCACGATGATCCAGCCGTGCTCTTCAGCCGGCTCGCGGAAGCGCTCGGCCGCCATTGCGCCGCGTCCCCGCGGGTCGAGGACGAGGAGAAGCGGCCAGCTGCGGCCCGTCTGGAAGCGCGACGGCAGGTACAGCGCGAAACTGAAGCGGGAGTCGGACCGGCAGGCGATCCGCTCGACGACGCGGCCCGCCGGTTGAGACTCCTCCGGAGACGCCGCTCCGGCGGCCGCCTTGGCCGCCGCAATCAGGAAGAAGAGGACTCGCGCCCTCACGCCGTCCGACCTGGAGCCTTCAACCGGCGCGCGACCCGTTCGGCACGGGCCGCTCCGGCACCGCGAGCGCAGGGAGAACGCCGTCCGCGAATCCGATGTCGAAGAGCATCCCCTCCGAAACTTCGCCCGCCATCCGCCGGGCCGGCAGGTTCACGACGAAGAGGGCCTGACGTCCGACGAGCACCGACAGGTCCGGCCGTTCCGCGCGCATCCCCGAAAGGATCCGGCGGGTATGGTCCCCGAAATCGACCGTGAGCCGGACGAGCTTGTTCGACCCGGGCACTTCCTCGGCGGCGAGGATTCCGCCCACGCGGATGTCGAGCCGCTCGAGATCGGCGATCGAGGCCGGCGCCTTGACGGGCGCGGCGGAAAAGTCCGGCATCGGTTTCTCCTGTACGGGCGATTATTCTCCTTCCATGAAACGCGGAGCACTGCTCGCCACGGTCTGCATTGCGGTCGTGGCCGCGCGTTCCGTGTCGCGGCCCCCACGCGAGCTCGCCGTCACCTTCGACGACTTGCCGGGCGTCGCCGTGGCGGGCGCGGGCCGGGAGGGGGGACTCGCGGTGCTCCAGCGGATGACGGACAAACTCGTCGGGGTCCTCGCCTCGGAGCGCGTGCCGGTGACCGCCTTCGTCAACGAGGGGAAGCTCGGCGCCGAGGGGGCGGCCGATCCGGAGCGGGTGGCGCTGCTGCGGAGGTGGCGCGACGCGGGCATCGAGCTCGGCAATCACACCTTCGGCCACCTCGACTTTCACCATGTGGCGCTGGAGCCCTTCGAGGCGGACGTGACCCGCGGGGAGCCGGTCACGCGAACGCTGCTCGCCGAGAGGGGAGGTCGGCTGCGATGGTTTCGCCATCCGTTCCTCCATACGGGAATCCGTCTCGAGGACAAGCGAGCGCTCGAGGACTTCCTCGCGTCGCGCGGATACCGGATCGCGCCGGTAACCATCGACAACTCCGAGTGGATCTTCGCGAAGGCGTACTCCTCGGCTCTCGACTCGGGCACCGCCTCGCTCGCGCGACGGATCGGGGACGCTTACCCGCCGTACATGGAGGCCAAGCTCGAATACTTCGAGAGGCAGTCCCGCGCGCTGTTCGGACGCGAGGTCCGCCAGGTCCTGCTCGTCCACGCAAACTCGTTGAACGCGGACCGTTTCGAGGAAGTCCTGCGCCGGATCCGACGCCGGGGCTATCGGCTCGTTTCGCTCGAGCGCGCTCTCGAGGACCCGGCGTACGCGACAGCGCCGGACACGTTCACCGGCCGTGGCGGGATCAGCTGGCTCCATCGATGGGCGCTCTCGTCGAATCGCCGGCCGCTCGCCGGCGAGCCCCGCACGCCCGCGTTCGTGCTCGACGCAGCGGGCCTCGCCGAAGAGTAATCGCGGGACGGCCCGGAACGGGTTCGCGAGTGACGCCTTGTGGCGCACTCCGTGTGAATCCGTCGCAGTCGGGACCGGCGGAGACGTGAAATCGCAGTGCCTGTCGTGCGAAACGCGAACCTTGGGTCCACTCGCGCGTACCACTTTTCGCAGCGTGGGCGTCTCGCCGACGCGAGCTTGGATCGACAGGATCCTGGAGGAACAGAATGAATCGATCGAAGTTTCTCGCTCTATCCGCCGCCGCTCTCGTGGCGGGCGCCGTCGGATGCTCGCAGTACAGCGACGGCAAGCCGGTTCGCGTCGTTCGAAATTCCACGGAGGTCGCGAGCTGTCAGAAGGTCGTGGACGTCAAGGTGAGCTCGCGGCTGGCGCAGAACGAAGTCCTCGCCGAGGCCGCGAACCAGGCGCGGGACAAGGGCGCCGACACGCTCCTCCTTCCCGAGGGAGGAAACACCGGGGAGGCGTATCGCTGCGGGTCGCCGAACGTGGCGTCGAAGCAGTAGCCCTGGTCGGTAGTCGGTAGTCGGTAGTCGGTAGTCGGTAGCAGATCGCAAGCGGAGCCGGGTCGCGACAATAAGGAGTTGCGGCTCGGCTCGTTTCGCTTTTGCGCGATGCGGGCGCCGCGGAGGAGGTCCCGATGGCGGTGCTGCAGCGCGGTGAGTGTGTTCGTCTGTCGGATGGGCGTCCGGGGCGCGTCCGCGGAAAGGTGGGAACGAAGTATCGCGTGCGTGTCCGCCGGGAGGGAAGGAAAACCGATGAGGTCCTTCTTCTTTCGGCGGGGGAGCTCCGGAAGATCGATCCGCCGGCGGGCTGGATGAGTCCCGAGGGATACAACCGCCGGGTGGCGGCCGTCCGCCGGGCGGGAGGGAAACGAACGGGGTCCTGAGCCGCGGCGGATCGCGAAAGGACTCCCAGCTGGCCCTTCCCGCGGAATCCGCCGCGCTCTCGTTGAACGTGAGACGGCTAGCGGTTGCCCTTCCCGCTCTTTCGGCCGCCCTTGTTTCCGCCGTTGTTGGAACCGCCGCGGCTTCCGCCGGACGATCCGCGGCTGCTGCCGCCGCTCGAACCGCCGCGGCCGCCGCCGCTGCTCTTGCTCGATCCGCCGCTGCTCTTCTTGGCCATGAGAAGCCCTCCGTGGGCGGGATTGCCCGTCTTCTTTTTGTGCAAGGCGCATTCCGGCTGGCGCTGCGCCGCCGCGCGAGCGCGATAGCATCCCCTTCCATGAACGCTTTCCGGACGATCTCCGTCGTGCTTCTACTTTCCTCGGGCGCGCCGGCGCTGCCGGCGAAGACCGCGCCGGCTCCCGCCGGGCGGCTTCCCTTCATCGAGGACGATTACGCGCGCGCCATCCGCGATGCCCGCGCCCGCGGCGTTCCCGTCTTCGTCGAGGCGTGGGCACCCTGGTGACACTCCTGCCGCTCGATGCGGGCGTTCGTTCTGACGGACGCTTCGATCGAGCGCCGTGCCGGACAGTTCGTCTGGCTCGCCATGGACACCGAGAAGGCGGAGAACGCCGCCTTCAAGCGTAAGTTCCCGGTCGAAGCGCTCCCGACTTTCCTGGTCCTCGATCCGAAGACCGAGACGCCCGCGCTGCGCTGGGTAGGCAGCGCGACCGTTCCTCAGCTGCACAAGCTCCTGGACGACGGGCGCGCCGCGGTGCGGGGGACGGGCCGCGGAGTCGAGCAGATCCTCGCCCGCGCCGACCGGTTCTACGGGGAGGGCAAATATCCCGATGCCGTCCGCGGCTACCGCGAGGCCCTGGCGGCGGCGCCGAAGGGCTGGCCGCGTTACGGAAGGACGGTCGAGTCGCTGCTCTACGCCCTTGATCGCACGGATGAGCAGGGCCCCTGCGCCCGGCTGGCCCGGGAGGCGTACCCGCGGCTCGTCGGGACGCCTTCCGGAGCGAACGTCGCGGCGAGCGGCCTCTCCTGCGCGCTGGGGTTGAAGAAGGAGGACCCGGCGCGGGCAAGCCTCGTGGCGGCGATGCGCGAGGACACGCTGCAGGCGCTGAAA
>DASQJK010000025.1:0-18423 GCA_035631095.1 Thermoanaerobaculia bacterium | reverse complement strand
CGAGCATGCGGTCGACGCGGTAGGGCGCCTCGCCCGTGTCCTCGAGGAAGAGGATCTTTCCCTTCGTGTCGATCTCGTAGGGTGTCCCCATCGTCGTCGAGATCAGCGTCAGGTTGCCTCCCACGATCGGCCCGCGCGCGCGGCCGGGAACAATGGTGTGGCGCGGGAACATCGGAGCAAGCGTGTCCGTCTCAGGCGGGTTGCCGAGCTCGCCGATCGGCTCGGCGACGAAAAGGGCCTTCTTGAAATACTCGAGCGTCCAGGGAGGCAGCGCCGCCAGAGCGACCGGGCCGTGGAAGGTCACGAGGCCGGCTTTCCGACCGATCGCGAGATGGAGGCCCGTGATGTCGGAGTACCCGATGAGAATTTTCGGGTTGCGGCGAATGAGGCCGTAGTCGAGCGAATCGAGCAGGCGCTCCGTGCCGTAACCGCCGCCGAGACAGAAGACTCCCGCCACGCTCTTGTCCGAAAAGGCCTCATGCAGGTCCTCGACGCGTTCGCGCGCCGTGCCCGCCATGTATCCGTGCCGCGCCTTCGCGTTGCGCCCCAGCTTCGTCTTCAATCCGAGCGCGGCGAGGCGGGTGACGGCGAGCTCGATCCTCCACGTGTCGAAGACGTACGAGGACGGCGAGACGAGAGCGACGGTGTCGCCTTCCTTGAGAGCGCGAGGCTTGACGAGAGGAAGGGAAGCGGCGGCCGCGGTCGTCGGAACGGCGGGCTTCTTCGGAACCGCCCCGAGCAGAGCGGCGCCGGCGGACAGGCCGGCGCCCTGGAGAAACGCGCGTCGAGTGTTGTGCATCGCGGCAGTCTAGCCGCGGTCAGAGGAATCGCGGAAAGCGACAGGGCAGTTCCTTCGCTACCGCTCAGGATGACACTGCTGAGCGCGACTACCGACTACCGACTACCGACTACCGACCCCGACCCCCGACTACCGACCGGCCTAAAAAATGAACCCCGCGTTGACCGGCACGAACGTGAACCTCGTCCCTCCCCGATGCACGCTGTTCGAGAACCGGTCGGCATCGACCGTCACGCTCGTGTATCGCCCTTCGATGAAGAAGCGGCTGCTCGAGCTCCTGTCCCCGAGCGGGAAGGCGATGCCGACTCCGGCGTTCCATCCGAACCGGGTCGTGCTCTGCGAGAACGCGTTTCCGGTCGTGATGTCCTGCCCGCGGAACCGCAGGTCGTATCCGCCGACGCCGCCGATGAAGTACGGCTCGACGGAAGTGTTGCGCGGCCCGATCACGACGTCGGCCGTGGCGGAGATGATCCTGGTGCGGCCGTCGCCGAGGAAGAACGCCTGCAGGTCGGTCTGGGTCTTGAGCTCGTGGTACGAGCCGTCGAACCGGATCCCGACCGGCGCCGTGCCGAAGTTGATCGGGATCAGGACCGTACCGTTCCAGCCCGTCTTGTAAACGTCCTTCTGATCGGACACAGGAAAGTCCGCGCCGCCCGAAAGCCCGAAATGCACCCCTCCCGTCCCCTGCGCGGAGGCTGTGCCGGGAATGCACAACGCCGCGGAAACGAGAAACACGAATGCCAGCGCAAGCCGTTTCATGGAAACCCCCTGCCGGAAGGCGCCCGCCCGAGTGCGGGCCGGGGGGTCAACTGCAAGCAGGGTGCCGGCGGCTACCTGGCCAATGCCCTCTTCCTCGCCGCCTCGAACTCGTCGCCCTTGTTCCACGAGGGCATCGCGGCGGCATTCGCGACGTACAGGCCCAGGTAGAAGTCGAGCTGCAGGTCTTCGACCGCGCCCGAGAGGTCCCAGCTGTCCCGGTACTCGTCCGTCGGCTGGTGGTAATCGACTTTCTCGTAGTGGTCGATCTGCTGCGCGCCCCACCCGGCGGGCTTGCCGATGAATTCCGTCCCGGAGTCGAAGTACGCCGCGGGCACGCCCACTTTCGCGAGGTTGAACTGGTCGGAACGGTAGAAGTGACCCTTGTCCGGGAACGGGTCGTCCTTCACGACTCGCCCCTGCGCGGCGAGGATTTCGCGGATCGGCGCGTCGAGGCTCGACTTTCCCATGCCGACCATCGACACGTCCTTCGTCTTTCCCCAGATGTTGACCTCGTCGATGTTGATGTTCGCCGCGATGCGGCCGACCGGTACCGGCGGATGCTTCGCGAGATACTCGGACCCGAGCAGCCCCTGCTCCTCCGCGGTCACCGACGCGAACATGATCGTGCGGCGCGGCGGCTTCGGAAGCCGCGTGTACGCGCGCGCGACGGCGAGCATCGCGGCGACGCCCGACGCGTTGTCGCGGGCGCCGTTGAAGGTCACGTCCTCGCCCGGCTTGCCATCTTCCTTCCTGCCGAAATGGTCGTGGTGCGCCGTGTAAAGGACGACCTGCTTCGAGAGCTCCGGGTCGCTTCCGCGGATCTCGCCGATCGCGTTGCCGCTCTCGACCTGCCGGATCTGGTTCGTGAGGGCGAAGGAAAGGCGGACGCCGAGCGGCACCGGCCGGAAGTCCCTCTTCTGCGCGGCCGCGCGAAGACGGTCGAGGTCCTGTCCGCCGAGCGCCGCGATCTTCTTCGACGCGGCGTCGGTCGTCCATCCCTTGATGGTCACGCGCGTGAACGCCCCTTCGTCGGGAAGCTCGTACTTCTCGCCGACCCAGCCCGTCTGGATGACGTTCCAGTCGTAGCCCGCGGACGGAGTCGTGTGGATGATGATCGCGCCCGCGGCGCCCTTTCTGCCCGCGATCTCGTACTTGTAGTCCCAGCGGCCGTACCAGAGCCGCGTCTTGCCGGCGAAGAGCTTCGGGTCGTCCTCCGGATCGTTGTTCATCATCAGGAGGATCTTTCCCCTGACGTCGACGTCTTTGTAGTCGTCCCACTGGTACTCGGGAGCGACGATCCCGTAGCCGACGAAGACGACCTCGGCGTCCTTCACCGCGGTCTCGGTCTTCTGTACGCCCGGCACGGCCATGAAGTCCTCGTGGAAGGCGAGCGACAGCTCCTTTCCTCCGGGACCCGAGAAGGTCATCGTCGCGGGCACCTTCGCGGTCAGGCCGACGAGGGGAACCTTCTGGATCCAGCCGCCACCCGGCGCGGCCGGCGTCAGCCCCATCGACTCCATCACGCGGGAGACGTACTCGAGCGAGAGCTTGTCTCCGCGCGTGGAGGGCGCGCGGCCCTCGAGCAGGTCCGAGGCGAGGAACTTCGTGTGGGCGCGGATCACGTCCGGGGTGATCGAGGCCGCCGCGCGCCTGGCGTCCGGAGTCATCACGGCCGCGGCTCCGGCGGAGGCAGGCGCCGCCTGCGGAGCTGCTGCGGCGAAGATGGAGAAGACCAGGGGCAGGAGGCTCATTGACGGGTCATCCTTTCGCAAGCGCCGCGGAAGCGGCGGAGGGCCGCGGAGTCGGCGTCGGAGCGGCATTATCCGCCGGCCGGGGAGTCGTGCGGGCGGGGGCGGCGGGAACGGCATCCCCGGGCTTCGCGAGAGGGCCCTTCTCGGCGGCCGGTCCGGGCGTCGGCGTTTCCTCGCCCTTCGGAGGCGGCGTCGGAAGCGGCTTGCGGGGAAGCAGCGCGTCGCGCATGGCGGCCTGATACGCGAAGCAGGCGATGACGACCGAAGCCTGCATGAGGTCCTCGCGCTGGAGCCGCTCGTACGTGTCGAGGTTGGTGTGGTGCGTCATCGTCTCGTACTCGATCTCGTCCTGGATGAACTGAAACGCCGGGAGACCCACGACGTCGAACGAGACGTGGTCCGTGCTGCCGGTGTTGCGCATCGTCACGGCGGTGACTCCGAGGTCTTTGAGCGGCGCGATCCAGGACTCGAAGATCGGCACCACGGCCGCGTTCTCCTGGGCGTAGACGCCTCGGATCTTTCCCGTCCCGTTGTCGAGGTTGAAGTAGGCGGAAAGCTTCGCGTGCTCGGGCTTCAAACCGAGGGGGCCCGTCATCGGACGGTTGTACGCGCCGAAGTCCTCCTGAGGATTCCCCGGCTGCGCCGTCGGCCTCGTGGCGAAATGCGACGCGACGTAGGCCTGGGAGCCGATGAGGCCCTGCTCTTCCCCGCTCCACAGTCCGATGCGAATGGTCCGCTTCGGGTGGACTCCGATTGCTTTCAGGATTCTCATGGCTTCCATCGTGGCCGCGACGCCGGCGCCGTTGTCCGTCGCGCCCGTCCCCGCGTGCCAGGAGTCGAGGTGCGCGCCGATCATGACGATCTCCCCGCGCTTGTCGGTCCCCGGCAGCTCGGCGATCGTGTTGTACTGGAGCTGGTCCTCGTCGATCGTCTTCGTGCGGATGTCCAGCTCGAGCGCGACCTCTTCCTTACGGTCGAGCAGCCGGACGATGCGGCCGTAGTGCTCGATCGACATAACGACGTCGGGCAGGCTCGAGACCGGCTCGCTCTTGCGCCATGCGCCCGCGGACTGGACGCCGAGGATCCCGGCGTCCCCGCGCGCGGGAACGACGATCGCGAGCGCCTTTTCGTCGGCGAGGAACTTGTCCACGGCGCGCCGCAGCTGGCGCCGCTTGCGGAACTCCTCGCGGTTGAATCGCGGCGTTCCGGCGATCTCGTACTGCTCGAGGTCCTCCAGCTCTTTCGCGTCGTAGCGGGAGGACTCCGCCTTCTCATGCGGCTTGACGTCCCGCAGATCGCCGAAGAACACGACTTTGCCCGCGAGCTTTCCCTTGTACTGGTCGAGGTCCTCCCGCGTCGCGGCCTTCAGGTGGAACGCGGAGCCGGTGACCGCGCCGGCGGTCGAAGGCGTCCAGGCCTCCGGGATCGCGAGGAGCTGCGCGGCATCCGGGCGGACCATCCGCACGGACGCCTTCTCGTAGCTCCACCCGCGGCCGAAGGGACCCCAGCTCTCGAGGTGGGCGTTCGAAAGGCCCATCTCCTCGAGCTTGCGGCGCGTCCAGTCGTTGGCTTCCTTCATCTTGGGCGACCCCGTCAGGCGGGGTCCGACGCCGTCCATGAGCCCGCTCGCGATCTCCATCACCTTCGAGTGCCGGAGACCTTCCGTCCGGATCCGGGTGACGGCATCGAGGTCCACCGGCTCCTGCCCGGAAAAGGACACGGCGGAAAGGAGCAGAGATGACCCGAGGACAGCGGCTGTCAGTTTCAAGATGGCCTCCTGAAGGAACCCGCGCCGGCACCGGCCGGCGTCAGGAAAGACGAATCAGAAACAGGACGAGTTCGAGCCGTGGAAGATTACAACGACGGCTCAGTCGGCCGTGAACAGCGTCAACGCAAACCGCGCCCCGGCGTCCACCCACTGCTCGACCGACCGGAAGCCGGCTTCCCGGCCGAGGAGGCCGATCCCGTCGGGTGTGTACTTGTAGGAGCTCTCGGTCCAGATCGGCTCTCCCTGGCGGAACGCGACCTCCGTCTCCGCGCGCGGGATGCGGACGGTCTGGGCGCGTTTCGAGACGAGGTGCATCTCGACGCGCGACTCCGCCGCGTTCCAGACCGCGCGATGCGCGAACGCGTCGAGGTCGAAGTCGGCGAGCAGCTCCGCGTTCATGCGGACCAGAAGGTTCTTGTTGAACGCCGAGGTGACTCCGAGAGGATCGTCGTAGGCGAGGAGGAGCTCGGGCTCCGGCTTGACGAGATCCGCTCCGAGAAGGAGCGCGTCGCCGGGGCGGAGGGCGAACCGGATTTTCGCGAGGAAGTCGTGCGCCGCCGGCGTGTCGAAGTTTCCGATGTTGGAGCCGAGAAAAAGGATGAGCAGGGCGCTGTCGCCGGTGCGCTGCTCCGCCGCGTGCACGAGACCGTCCTCGTAGGTCGCGCGGTGGCCCACGACGGAGACGTGCTGCAGCCGTCCGAGTGCGCGCTCGGAGAGCTCCAGGGCGAGCGGTGAGATGTCGATCAGGTGCACGGGTACGCGATGCGGCCCCTGCCGGAGGGCTTCGGCGATCATTGCGACCTTCTCTCCGCTGCCGCAGCCGAGCTCGACCAGCGTCAGAGGGCGCTCGAAGGAATGAACGATCCGCGGCGCGAATCGGGAGAGGAGGCGCGCCTCGGCGCGTGTGATCCGGTACCAGGGCAGCCGGCAGATCGCCTCGAACAGCGTCGACCCGAGGCCGTCGTAGAGGTACTTCGACTGGATCTGCTTGGGGGTGAGCGCGAGGTCCCGGCGCACCTCCAGCGCGAAGTCGCGGACCGCGTCGTCGGGCGGCGCGGCGAGGCTCGTCGGGAGCGTCACCGGGACGCGTCCCGCACGAGGTGGAAGGACGCGTACACGTGCGGATACGCTGGGCGGAACCAGTTGCGGAAGCTTCTGCGGACGAGATCGCGCGAGGTGACGGGGGACGCTCCCTTCATGACGAAGTGCTTTCCGTCGAAGAAATCCGCCGAGTACTGGGGATAGGACGCCATCGGGACGAACCCCGGAAAGCCCTCGAAGACCGTGGACGTCCATTCCCAGCCGTTGCCGACCAGGTCGTGGATTCCCCACGCACTCGCGCCCGCCGGAAAAGAACCGGCCGCGACGGGCTCCCACTGGCGAAAGTCGAAGTTGCCCCGGCTCGCGTCGGGAGGCGCGTCTCCCCACGGGAACTCGCGTGGAGCTCCGGAGGGATCTCCGTATGCAGCGCGGTCGTACTCCGGCTCGGTCGGCAGGCGCCCGCCCTTCCAGCGCGCGTACGCCGACGCTTCGGCCTGCGTGACCCACACCGGCCACGCGGGAGGCAGAGGGATCCGCTCGAACATGCCGAGCCACTCGGGCTCGCCGGTCTCCTCGTTGCGCACCCAGAACGGAGGGTGCGAGACGTCTGCGCCGCGGATCCATGACCATCCCTCGGGATCCCACAGCTCCTCACGCCGGTAGCCGCCGGCCTCGACGAACTTCAGGAACTCCTCGTTCGTCACATCGTGCATGGACATTTCGAACGCCGGCACCTCGACGCCGTGGCGGGGAAATTCGTTGTCCCAGCCGAAGCGTCCCGCCTCGGCGCCGAGGATCGCGGTCCCGGCCGGAACGCGGACCCAGGGATTGGCCGGAGCGCGCGCGGGTCCGGGAAGCGGCACCGGAGCTCCGTTGCGCTCCCGCTTGCGCGCGTACGGCTGGCGTCGCCACATGTAGTGCAGCGTCTCCTGGTGCATCACCTCGTGCTCCAGGATCGCGAACAGCGCCTGCCCTCCTTCGAGAAGGGGATTGCTCTTCTGCTCGAGCGGCCGGGAGACGATCGCCTCCTCGATGCGGGCATCGGACTCGCGGCCGTACTCGCCGATCGCGCCGCGGGAGGGCCAGGCCGACGCGGAGCCGCCGGCGTCGGCCTCCGCCTCGGGATCGATCCCGCGCTCGAAGAGCTTCTCGAAATAGTCGTCGATCCCCGGCTCTCCGAGTGCGCGCTTCCAAAGCGTGTTCACCGAGAAGGCGGGAAGGTGGCCGTCGTAGAAGCAGATCGGATTGCGCAGGGCGATGGGCCGGTCGTAGTACGAGCCGTCCGGGATCAGTCCGAAGAGCTCCTGCGTCCTCACCCGTCCTCGCCGGAACCGTTCGAGAGCCTCGTTTCGGTCGATCACCATGGGAGGCCGCATGCTAAACCTACGCCATGGGAAACCTGCTAGATTCCGCGCGATGCGCCGTTTCCAACCCCTTCCCGCGGCGGCTCTTGCCCTCGTCGGCTTTGCGGCCGGGTGCGCTTCGCCTGCGCCGCCGCGCGTGAGCTCCGACTCCACGCCGCCGCCGTCAGCCAATGCGGCCTCAGCGGGCGCCGCGTCGACTTCGCCCGCCACGTCGGAGCTGGCGATCGCTCCCGACGTCGCGGAGCGCGTCCGGCAGTTCCCCGCCACTAAGATCGACTACGACCGCGCTCTCCTCGATGACCGCGAGACCTCGGCGCTATCTCTCCTGATCGACGCCTCACGCGAGCTCGACGGCATCTTTCTTCGCCAGGTGGCCGAAGAGGTTCCCTCGATGCGGGAGCGAGTCGCGCGGCTCGTCTCGGAGCATGTTCCCCGCTCGGTCCCGGCCATCGAGTACTTCGACGTGATGAAGGGGCCCTGGGACCGGCTGAAAGGCGACGAGCCTTTCGTCGGGAGCCGGCGCAAGCCGCCCGGCGCCGGCTTCTACCCGGTCGACATGTCGAAAGAGGAGTTCGAGAAGTGGGTCGCCGCCCACCCCGGCGACAAGGCGGCATTCCAGGGGCTCTTCACCGTCATCCGGCGGGACGGCGGGCGGCTCGTGGCGGTCCCCTACTCGAAGGAGTACGCGAGGGAGCTCTCGCGGGCTGCGGCGAAGCTGCGCCAGGCGGCGGCCATGACGGCCAATGCTTCCCTGCGCAGGTTTCTGACGCTGCGCGCCGACGCTTTCCTCTCCGACGACTACTTCGCGTCCGACATCGCGTGGATGGACCTCGACTCCGACATCGAGATCGCGATCGGCCCCTACGAGGTCTACGAGGACGGCCTCTTCAATTACAAGGCCTCCTTCGAGTCGTTCGTCACCGTGCGGGACAAATCGGAGAGCGCGCATCTCGCGATCTACGCCCAGCACCTGCCCGACATGGAGACGAACCTCCCGATCCCGGAGCAGCACAAGAACTTCAGCCGGAAGTTCGAGTCGCCGATCCGCGTCGTGCAGGAAGCCTTCACCGCGGGAGACGCGCGCAGCGGGGTCCAGACGTCGGCGTTCAACCTGCCCAACGACGAGAGGGTGCGCGAAGCGAAGGGCTCGAAGAAGGTCCTCCTGAAGAACGTGATGAGCGCGAAGTTCGAGCAGAGCGGCCGTCCCGTCGCCGAGCGGGTGCTCGATCCCTCTCAGGTCTCGAAGACGGCTTTCGATCCGTACTTCAACCACACGCTCTTTCACGAGCTCTCGCACGGCCTCGGGCCGGGCGTGATCACCGGACCCGACGGAACGCGCGTCGAGGCGCGGCTCCTCCTGAAGAACATCTATTCGACGATCGAGGAGGCGAAGGCGGACGTCGTCGGGCTCTGGAACATCCTCTTCGCGCTCGACCGCAAGTGGCTCTCGGGGTTCGATGCGGACTCGCTCGCCGTCACCTACACCGGTTTGATGTTCCGCTCGATGCGGTTCGGGCTCGAAGAAGCGCATGGCGGAGGGACGGCGGTCCAGTGGAACTGGCTGCGCGAGAAGGGGGCGATCATTCCCGCTCCCAACGGCCGGTTCCTCGCGAAACCCGACGCGTTCCGCGAGGCCGTGCGGTCGCTCGCGAACGAGCTCCTCATGATCGAGGCGACGGGCGACTACGAGCGAGGCAAGCGGCTCCTGGAGCGCTACGGAAAGACCAACCCGGAGATCGACGCCACGAACGCGAGACTCAAGGACATCCCCGTCGACATCAAGCCCGTCTTCACGGCGGCCGGGGAAAACTGAGGGCATCCATCAGGAGGTAAACGCCATGGAAGAGACCAAGGACGGAGCGGGCGAAACCGGCGGCGGCTCCTCGACCGGTGCGACCCGGACCCGCAGGAAATCCCCGGCCGGTTCGAAACGAGCCGCCGCGGGGACACGCAAGGCTCCCGCGCGCAGGAAAACGGCGCCATCCGCCCGGCGAGCGCCGAGAAAGAAGCCGGCGTCGCTCGAAGGGCTGCTGCGCGACTTCTCGAAGCGCGCCTCCAAAGCGGGAGCCGGGATCGTCTCGTTCTCCGAAGACGGGATCGAGTCCGCGAAGAAGGCCATGGGCCAGGCCGGCGCCGCGTCCCGCTCGACGATCGACCGCCTGACGCGCGAGTGGAAGAAGATGGACGCGAAGAAGCGCGCGCAGTTCGCGGCCGGGCTGCTCGCCGCGCTCGCGGCCGCCTCGGCGCCGATCGTCCGCTCGTCCATGAAGAAGAAGTGAGCCCGCGCCCGTCATAGACTCCCGGCCCGTGAAAAGACCCATTCGCGCGAGCGTTCTCGCGGCCGCTTCCCTTGCGTTCGCCGCCGGGCTCGCCCTCTTTGCCGCGGAGCCTCCCGGCACCGCTCTCCCCCCGCCCGCGGCGGGCGGCATCGACGCGCTCGATCCGCTGCTTCGCAAGCTCGCCACGAATCGCCGGCTCCTCATCATCGCGGCGCATCCCGACGACGAGGACACGGCCCTCCTGACCCTCGTCTCCCGAGGGATGGGCGGCGAGGCCGCATACCTCTCGCTGACGCGGGGAGACGGCGGGCAGAACCTGATCGGGGACGAGCTCGGCGTCGGGCTCGGGCTCATCCGGACGGAGGAGCTCAACGCGGCGCGCCGGCTGGACGGCGCCCGGCAGTACTTCACCCGCGCCTACGATTTCGGTTTCTCCAAATCGGTCGAGGAGACCTTTCGCCTCTGGCCCAAAGAAGCGCTTCTCGAGGACGCGGTCCGGGTCATCCGGCGATTCCGCCCTCAGGTCGTGGTCGCCATCTTCTCGGGCACCCCCCGCGACGGGCACGGACAACATCAGGCCTCCGGCATCGTCGCCCGGGAGGCGTTCCACCTCGCAGGAGATCCGAAGGCGTTCCCGAACCTCGCCGCGGAGGGGCTCGCTCCGTGGCAGCCTGCCGCGCTGTTCCAGACGACCCGGTTCCTCGACCGCGAGAAGACGACCATCGTGCTGCCGACGGGAGGCCTCGAGCCGCTCTCCGGGAAGACGTTCCAGCAGATCGCGGTCGCGAGCCGAAGCCTGCACCACTCGCAGGGGACGGGCGCGCTGCAGCCGATCGGCCCGAACGAAGCGCGAGTGGGGTGGCTCGAGGGAGGAGCGGGCCGCGAGGGCGCGGACCTGTTCGCGAACACGAGCTCGGAGCTCCCGGCGCTGGCAGCCGCGGCGCCCCCGCCCCGCCGAGCCGCCATCGAAGGGGGCCTCGGTCGCGCGGCGACCCTCGCCCGCGAAGCGCGCGGCCGGATCTCTGCGGCCGACCTCTCCGCTTCGGCGCCCGCGATCGCGACGATCCTCGAAGAGCTGCGGTCGGCGCGCGCCGCGGTCGACGCCGGCACTCCGGAGGGAAAGGCCGCCGCGTCGACGCTCGACGAAAAAATACGGGTCGCCGAGGCCGCTCTCGGCGTCGCCTCCGGAATCACGCTCGACGCGCTTGCTCTGACCGAGACGGCCACGGCAGGGGACTCCGCCGGCGTCACGATTCAGGTTGCCAACGGCGGCCGGGCGCCCGTCGAAGTCGAGAGCGTTGCGCTCCAGAGTCCGGACGGCTGGACCGTCCCCCCCGCCGCGGCGGGCAAGCCCGTCGCCGCCGGCGCCGTCGAAGAGTGGAAGCTCTCCGCGTCCGTGCCGGCCGCCGCGAAGCCGACGGTTCCGTACTTCCTCGAGCATCCGCTGCGCGGCGCGATGTACGACTGGACGGGCGTCCCCGCGAACGTGAAGGGCGAGCCGTACGCCCCGGGGCCGCTGACGGCGGCAATCGTGCTGAAGGTCGGGCCGAGCCGGATCACCCTCACGCGCGAAGCCACGTTCCGCTTTCGAGACGAGGAATACGGCGAGATCCGCCACGCCGTTCGCGCGGTGCCGGCGGTCGACGTCCTCGTCGAGCCGACCCGAATCGTCCAGCCGCTCGCCGGTTCCGGACCGGCGCGATTTCTCGTGACCGTGACGTTGAACTCGGCGCGGCCGGTTGCCGGAAAGATCGAGGCGGCCGCTCCCGCCGGGTGGTCCGCCGCACCGCAGCCGTTCTCCCTCTCCAAGAAGGGCGAGCGCGCCGCGGTCGAGATGGCGCTCTCGAGGAGCGGGGCCGGAGCGAGGACGGCGCGCGCGGGCCGCTTCGAGGTCCCGGTGTCGGCCGTGCTCGACTCCGGCGAGCGGTTCGCGTCCGGGATCCGGATCATCGATTACGGTCACATCCGGCCGACGCCGTTCCCCCACGACAGCTCCGTCTCGGTCACGGCCGTGGACCTGAAGCTGCCGGCCCGGACGACCCCGATCGGCTACGTCCGCGGGGCGTCGGACCGGGTGCCCGAGGCCCTGATCGCTGTGGGAGTTCCGATCCGCATCCTCTCGGGATCCGAGCTCGAGCACGGCGACCTCACGCGATTCGACACGATCGTCATCGGCCCGCGCGCCTACGAGACGGAGCCGTCGCTCCCCGCGTCCAACCGGCGCCTGCTCGACTGGATGCGCGCCGGCGGGCTACTGGTGGTCCAGTACCAGCAGACGGGGTTCACCGAAGGCGGCTTCGCGCCGGAGAAGCTCGACATCGTGCGCCCCATCGACCGCGTGACGGACGAAACGGCGCCGGTGACCGCGCTCGCGCCGCAGCACCCGATACTCACGACGCCGAACCCGATCGGTCCCGACGACTGGAAGGACTGGGTGCAGGAGCGCGGCCTCTACTTCGCGCACGCATGGTCGCCCGCGTACACGCCTCTTCTCGAGATGGCGGACCCGGGCGAACCGCCGCAGCGAGGCTCGATGCTGGCCGCGCAGTTCGGAAAGGGCCGCTACGTGTACGCCGGTCTCGCTTTCTTCCGCCAGCTGCCCGCCGGAGTCCCGGGCGCGTACCGCCTCTTCGCAAACGTCCTCGCCTGGCACCCGTGAGGCTTTCGCTTCGCGTCGCGGTGATCCTTGCCCTGATTGCCGGAGGCGCGTGCCGCTCGGACAAGCGCACTCCCCTCGTCCTCTACTCCCCGCACGGCCGCGATCTCCTGACGCTCCTCGAAAAGGCCTACGAAAAGGCGCACCCGGAAGTGGACGTGCGCTGGCTCGACATGGGCTCTCAGGAGGTCTACGACCGCGTGCGCTCCGAGAAGGCGAACCCGCAGAGCGACGTGTGGTTCGGCGGCCCCGACACGACCTTCGCGCGCGGCGCGCGCGAGGGTCTCCTCCAGCCGTTCCGCCCGGCCTGGTCGGCGTCGATACCGCCGGACGCGCGCCATCCCCGCGATCTCTACTTCGGCGCGTACCGCACGCCGGCGGTGATCGTCTACAACGCCTCCGCCGTTTCCGCCGCCGACGCGCCGAAGGACTGGGACGACCTCCTGGATCCGCGCTGGAAGGACAAGGTCATCATCCGGTACCCGCTGGCCTCCGGAACGATGCGCGCCATATTCGGATACATCCTCGCGCGCTCGATCGAGCGCAGCGGGAGCACGGCGCAGGGCTTCGACTGGCTCCGGAAGCTCGACGCGCAGACGAAGTCCTACGAAATGAACGCGTCCGTGCTCGTCCAGCGGATCGCCCGGCGGGAGGGCCTCGTCACGGTATGGGACCTCCCGGACGTGCTTCTCGAGATGAAGCACAGCAAGGACCTGGCGTACGTGTTCCCTCCGTCGGGCACGCCCGTCATCGACGACGCGATAGGGCTCGTCGAGAAAGCGCGCCATCCCGAGCTGGCGAAGGCGTTCATCGAGTGGGTGGGAAGCGTCGAGGCGCAGAAAGTCGCGGCGGCGGAGGCCTATCGCCTTCCGGCGCGGACGGACATCCCTCCAGCCGAGCTTCCGCCCTGGGCGCGCGACGTCCTCGCGAAGATGGTCCCGGCGCGCCTCGACTGGGACCTCCTCGAGAGGGAGCTGCCGGGCTGGATGGCCACGTGGGACCGGGAAGTGCGGGGCAAGGGGAAGAAATAGTCGGTAGTCGGTAGTCGGTAGTCGGTAAAGGGTAGTCGGCAGTTTCCTCGATGCTCGAGCGGCGCGAAAAAGACGCTTCCGGGACTCCCGGCTGGGGCGCTCCCCTTTTTGCCCATGTCCGCCGCATCCTGCTGGAGCGGTTTCTTCTCACCGGCGCAGCCGTGCTCGCCTTTGCCGCCGTGGCGATGGGGCGGGTCCGGCCTGCCGAGATACCCGGCCTGCTCGACGCGCGCCTTCTCATGCTGTTCGCCGTCCTCATCGTCGCGGTCGAGCTCGGCAAGTCGTCCGGACTCTTCGATCGCCTCGTCGCGGCGGCGGTCGCGCGGGCCCGCACGGCGCGCGCGCTCGCTTTCTCGCTTTGGGTGACCGCCGGGCTCCTCGCGATGTTCTTGACCAACGACGTCGCGCTTTTCCTGATCGTGCCGTTCACTCTGCTCTTTCACCGCGTGACCGACATGAACCTCGCGCCGCTGGTCATCCTCGAGATTTCCGCGACGAACCTCGTCGGCGCCCTGACGCCGGTCGGGAACCCGCAGAACCTGTTCCTCTCTTCGCGGGGCGGATTGACTCCGGCCGCTTTCGTCGTCCTGCAGCTTCCGATCGTTGCCGCCGGAGCCGTTCTCCTTTCGGCAGCCACGCTTCTCCTGCTTCCCGCCCGGGTCCTTCCGCCGATCGAGACCCGCCGCGTCCCGGTCGACACCGCCCGGGCGGCCGGCTTCCTCATCCTGCTCGGCGCGGAGCTCGCGAGCATCGCGCGGATCGTTCCGCCCTGGCTCCCCCTCCTGCTCGCGCTCGGAGGGGCCGCGCTCCTCGGACGGCGGCTGTTCGAGACGGACTTTTCACTCGTGTTCGTCTTCGCATTCCTGTTCGTCGGCGTCGCGGGGCTCGAGCGCGGGCGGCTGTATGCGGCGGTCGACCCGGAGAGGATCTTCGGCGGCGGAGGCGCGGGAATGCTGGTCTCCGGCGCGCTCCTCTCGCAGCTCGTGTCGAACGTCCCGGCGGCCATGCTCCTGGCGCCGGCGGCCGCCGGTGGGGCCGCCCTCCAGGGCCTCTTGTGGGGCGTGACCGCGGGGGGCTGCGGGACACCGATCGCCTCCATCGCGAATCTCATCGGAGCCCAGCTGTTTCTCCAGAGTGGAGCGCCGGCGCGCCCCTTCTGGAAGACGTTCACCGCGGTCTCGGGAGCCCTGCTCGTCGCGCTGACGCTCTTCGCCCTGCTTCTGCTGAAGCTCCGGCACGTCCAGTAAGCTCTGCGGGCCGATGACCCCCGCCTTCCTGCAGCTCGACTCGCTCGAGAAGCGCTTCGGCGCGCTCGCGGTGACCCGCGGAGTCTCGCTCTCCGTCGGCCGCAGCGAAATCGTCGCGCTCCTGGGTCCGTCCGGTAGCGGGAAGACGACCGTCCTCCGGCTCGTCGCGGGCTTCGAGGCTCCAGACTCCGGGCGCATCGTCGTGGAGGGTCAGGACGTCACCGCGGTCGTCCCCGAAAGGCGCCGCTTCGGGATGGTGTTCCAGCACTACGCGCTCTTCCCGCACATGACGGTCGGCGAGAACGTCGCCTTCGGCCTCGAGTCCCAGGGTGTGTCGGGGGCCGCCGCGCGGGAGCGCGTCGCGGAAACGCTCGCGGCCGTCGAGCTCGCGGGATACGAGGACCGCCGCGTCACGCAGCTGTCCGGCGGGCAGCAGCAGCGCGTGGCGCTCGCGCGCGCCCTCGCGCCCCGCCCGCGCGTGCTCCTCCTCGACGAACCTCTCTCGAACCTGGATCCCACGCTCCGCGACCGGACGCGGAGGGAGCTGAAGCGCGTGATCCGGAGCATCGGCATCACGACGCTGTTCGTCACCCACGAACAGGAGGAGGCGTTCGAGCTCGGCGACCGCGTCGCCGTGCTGTCGCGAGGCCGCCTGGAGCAGGTCGGGTCGCCCGAGGAGCTCTACGAGGAGCCGAAGACGCGGTTCGTCGCGACGTTCATCGGCCGGTCGAGCGTCCTAGACGGGACGTGGACGGGCGACGGGACCGTGCGGCTCGCCGCGGGAGGCGTCTGGCGCGCGGCCGGTGAGGGGCTCGACGCGGGCCAGCCCGTCGACCTCGTCGTGAGGCCGGAGTCCCTCGCGTTGACGGGAAGAGAGGAGCCCGGCGCCGCCCGTGCCCTGCAGGCCGAGGTCGTCGAAAGGCGATACGCGGGACGCGCGGCGTTCTACGTGGTGCGATTCGACGGCGCCGGCGGCGAGGCGGAAGTCCTGGCCGCACCCGAGGCGGCGCGTCCCGGCGATCGCGTCGCGGTCTTGCCGGATCCGGCCGGGCAGACTCCCCGCGCGTATCCGAAAGAGAGCGCGCCTTGACCGGCCGGCTTCGCCGCGCGCTCCTGGCGATCCTCCTGGCGTGGCTCGTCGGTTACCCGCTCCTGCTGACCTTCGCGGAGGCGCTCGGCGCTCCCGACTGGACGCTTCGCCACTTCGCCGAATTCGCGTCGCGGCCCGACGAGTGGCACGCGCTGTGGGGCAGCATCTGGATCTCGCTCGCGACCGTGGCTCTCTCGGCGGCAATCGGAATTCCGCTCGCGTTTCTCTTCGAGACCGCCGAGTTTCCCGGGCGCCGCATCCTCGGGACCCTGATCGCTCTGCCCGTCGTGCTCCCGCCGCTCGTCGGCGTCCTCGCCTTTCTGTTCCTCTACGGCGAGAGCGGCCTCGTCGCGCGCGCGGTGCAGTCGGCGCTGCGCTCTTCCGAGCCGCCGTGGCGCCTCTCCGGACCGGGAGCAATCCTCCTCGTGCACGCCTACACGATGTTCGTGTACTTCTACCTCTTCACGCGGGCCGGGCTCGCGCGGCTCGACGCCGCCTTCTTCGAGGCCGCCGCGGCGCTCGGCGCGAGCCGCGGGCGCATCCTGCGGCGCGTGACGCTCCCGCTCCTCCGTCCCGTGCTCGCCGGCGCGGCCCTCCTGACGTTCATGACGTCGCTCTCGTCGTTCTCCGCCCCGTACCTCATCGGAGGAACGTTTCGCGTGATGACGACGCAGATCGTCTTCTCCCGCCTGAACGGCGATTCCGTGGCGGCGACCGTCGAGACGGCGGCGCTGGCGGCGATCGCGCTCGCCGGGCTCGTGTTCCTGCAGCGGGCGGAAAAACGCCGCGAGGTGGCCGGAGCCGTGCGAGGAGCGGCGCCGGCGCGGCGGCGGCTGCGCCGCGGAGCTCTCGTCGCGGGGCTCGGCTGGTCGCTCGCGGCGATCCTCCTTCTCCCCCACGCGATGCTCGTCCTCATGTCCTTCGTACCGGCCGGCACCTGGTCGATCGAGCCGCTGCCCCCCGTTCTCTCACTCTCAAACTGGATTTCCGTTTTCACGGAACCCGAGCGGCTCCGCCCGATCGTCAACTCGCTGTGGATGGCCGCCGCCGCCACGGCCGCGGCTCTAGCGCTGGGGCTCGCGGCCGCTTGGACGGCCGTGAAGCGGCCCGGCCGGCTGGGCAGCCTCCTCGAGAGCCTGATCGCGGTGCCGTGGGCGCTGCCCGGCACCGTTTTCGCGGTCGCGCTCGCCGCCACGTTCTCCGTGCGGGCTCCGCTCGCCGGCCGCTTCGTTCTCGTGGGAACCGCCGCGATCCTTCCGCTCGCTTACCTGATCCGCAATCTGCCTCTGACGGGCCGCGCCGCCTTCGCGGGACTCCGCCAGCTCGATCCCGCGCTCGAGGAGGCTGCGGCATCGCTCGGCGCCCGCCCTGCCCGGCGCTTCCGGCGGGTCGTGCTGCCCCTCCTGAAGCCCGCTCTCGCGGCGGGGGCGTCGATCGCTTTCATCACGGCCCTGGGAGACTTCGTCGTCTCGATCGTCCTCTACACTTTCGAGACGCGGCCCATCTCGATCGAGATCCTCTCGAGCCTCCGCACGCTGGAAACGGGAGTCGGCGCCGCGTACGGGGTGCTGCTCGCGGCGCTCTCGGCGGCGTCGTTCCTGTTCTTCGGAACCGGCGGTGCGGGCGCGCCCGCCGGGGGCGGGAACCGAGGATAGCGCCGGCCGCGTCTCCATTAGAATCCGCAAAAAAAACCGGAGGTTTTGCATGCGGCCGAAGGCTCTCCTTCTCTCCGTCGCCCTCCTCGCGAGCAGCGTCTCGGCGCTGCGCGCCCAGCACGAAACCCACCCGGCGGAGCCTGCCGCCTCGGTGACTCCCGACCTCTACGACGACCTCGGCACGTTCACGCGGAAGATCTCGACCTCGGTTCCGAAAGCGCAGCAGTACTTCGACCAGGGGATGCGGCTCATCTGGGCCTTCAACCACGATGAGGCGAAGCGCGCGTTCGAAGAAGCGTCGCGCCTCGATCCGTCCTGCGCCATGTGCCAGTGGGGCGTCGCCATCACGCTCGGCCCGAACATCAACCTGCCGGCGCTTCCCGACCGCGCCGCCGCGGCGGTCGTCGCGGCGCGCAAGGCGAGCGCGCTCGCGAAATCGGGAAAGGCGACTCCCGTCGAGGGCGCGCTCGTCGCCGCGATCGGGAAACGCTACTCGGATCCGCCGCCGTCGGATCCCGCGGTGCAGAAGAAGCTCGACGAGGGCTACGCAGCGGCGATGCGCGACGTCTCACGCCGGTTTCCGAACGACCTCGACGTCGCGACGCTTTACGCCGAAGCGATGATGGACTTGCGGCCCTGGGACCTTTGGACCCTCGACGGGAAGCCGCAACCCGGAACGCTCGACATCGTCCGCACCCTCGAGCGCGTCCTCGCGAAGAACCCCGCTCACCCCGGCGCGAACCACTACTACATCCACGCCGTCGAGGCGTCGCCGCAGCCCGAACGCGGCCTGGCCAGCGCGCACCGGCTGGCGACGCTGGCCCCCGGCGCGGGCCACCTCGTACACATGCCGTCACACATTTACGTCCGGGTCGGCGACTACGCCGCCGCCGTCCGGGCCAACGAGCAGGCCGTCGCCGCGGACCAGGCCTACTTCAAGGGCCGCAACGTCGGCGGCCCGTACCTGGTGATGTACTACCCCC
>DASQJK010000024.1:0-10368 GCA_035631095.1 Thermoanaerobaculia bacterium | reverse complement strand
CGAATGCCTTCGAGATGATCACGTCCTGGCTGATCGGGACGACGGCGCGTCCGTCGGGAGTGCGTTCGCGTGCGGTGTTGCCGAGGTCACGGAGCCGAACCGTGTCGGTCTCGACGTCTTCCCTCGTGAAGTCTCGTCCTTCGATCAGGTTCGTTCCGAGCGTGGCGATCGTGCCCTCATCCGCGTTGTAGACCTGGTTGCGAAGGTATTCGCCCTTGCTGCCCGCGACCCGCGTCTCCATCGAGCTGCCGCCCCCCTGCCACGGAAGGAATCGCGTGTTGGAGACCGCGCGCACTCCCGGGATGTGGCGCAGGACCTCGAGGTCCTTCGCGAGCGCGTTGTCCCGGTAGCCCTGCTCCTTGAACGCGGGAGCGAACGGCGTGCTCCGGACGGACAGGATGTTGTCGTCGTCGAACCCGGACTTCTTCGCCATCTCCTTGCGCGCGTCGCCGATCATGTTGACGCAGTTGGACACGATGGCGAGGGTCAGCGCGACTTCCGCCACGATCAACCCGTAGCGGACCTTGTTGCGGCGCATCGAGCGCAGGATCGGACCGAATTCCATGTGACCTCCGTGTCGTTCAGATCTTCAGATGCTCGGCCGGAGCCAGCCGGCACGTGCGCCATGCGGGATAGGCGCCGGCGATCAGGCCCGCCGCGAGAGCGAGTCCGACCGACAGCAGGATCATCGGGGCGTCCAGGTGGAAGAAGTCTCCCCTCGCCTGCGTCGCCTTGAGCCACGCGTTCATCCCGGCGAGGGCGCCGAGCGACAGCAGCAGGCCGATCGCCCCGCCGACGAGCGCGACCAGCTCGCACTCGACGATGTGCTGAAGAAAGATGTCCACGCGGGTCGCCCCGAGCGCCCTCCGGACTCCGACCTCGCCGCCGCGCGCCAGGAATTTCCCGAGCAGCAGCCCCACGAGGTTCACCGCGCAGACCGCGAGGAAGAGGAGCGACACGATGAGCATCGCCGTCGCCTGCCTCGGGACCGCGCCCGCGATGTCGACCCACTCCGAAACCGTCGAGAGGCGGTTGTTCAGGGGCCTCGCGAACCGGCCGATCTTTTTCTGTTCGAGAACGTAGGCGTTCAGGAAGTCGAGGTACGCGCCGGCCGCGGCCGGACTCGGAAGCTCCACCCAGAACTGGATCCAGCACGTCTCCGACTGGAGGAAGCCCTCGAATCCCGGCGCGCCTCCGGCTCCCCAGCCGTCGCTATTGCCGTTCGTGCGGATCTGCATCGGCTTCAGGAGATTGAAGGGGATGTAGATGTTTTCCGGCGGGCGGACGCCGCCCTGCGTCAGGTCGTAGAAGCGGAGGTTCGGCTCCCAGCGCGCGAGCACTCCGACGACTCGGAAGTCCCGGTCGGCAAGGCGCACCGTCTTCCCGACGCTGTTGCGGCCGCCGAAGAGCTTGTCGTTCATCTGCTCGGAGAGCACCGCGACCGCTTCGGGCCCGGCGTCCGCCTTCTTGTCCCATCCGGACCCGTACCGGAAGGGGACGTCGAACATGGGGAAGAAATCCGAAAAGCAAAGGCGGACGAGCTCGCGAAACGGCCGGGAGACTTTCGGGTCGGGATAGACGTAGAAGTTCGAGACGAACATTCCCGACTGCCGGATGGGGATCTTCGACTGCATGATCCCGGTCATGTCCCGGTAGGTGATCTGCGTCGGCGGCTGCGTCGGGTCGGCCCCCGGATAGGGCTTCAAAGGATCCCAGCTGTCGAGCCTCACGTACCGGAGAGTGTCGGCCTTCTGCGGGATCGGATGCTTGGCGAACGCGTGGCGGAAGGCGGCGAACGTCGTCGCGACCGCGATCCCGAGCGCGATGCCGGAAACAATCAGAACGGTCAGCGTCGTGTTGCGCCGCAGGCTCTTCGCCGCGATCCGCAGGTTGTGAAAAAGCATGGCGTCCTCTTTCGTGTCGGAAGGCTGCGGGCTAATTCATGCTCGACGCGAAGCTGCCGGCGGTGCGGTCCGCGGCGCCTTCCGCGGGAAGAGCGGAAAGGTCCGCGAGACCCCCGTCCAGCAGGTGGACGCGGCGCGAAGCGCGCGAGGCGCACTCGGGCGTGTGGGTGACCATGACGATCGTCGTGCCGCTCTCGTTGATCTTCTCGAGGAGGTCCATCACCTCGCGGGACATCATCGTGTCGAGGTTTCCCGTCGGCTCGTCTGCGAGGATCAGCTTCGGCTCGCCCGCCAGGACTCGCGCGATCGCGACCCGCTGCTGCTGTCCGCCGGAGAGCTGCGACGGCAGATGGTGGATGCGGGAGAGAAGACCGACCGTGCGAACCGCTCTTTCGATTCTCTCCCGGCGCTCGGCCGCGGGAAGCCGCCGGTAGCGCAGGGGGACGTCCACGTTGTCGAACACGTCGAGGTCCGGGATCAGGTTGAAGCTCTGGAACACGAAGCCGATCTTCTCGTTGCGGATCTTCGACATCTCGTTGTCCGAAAGCCCGCTCACGTCCTTGCCGTCCAGGTGGTACGAGCCCGAGTCGAACGTGTCGAGAAGCCCCGCGACGTTCAGGAAGGTCGTTTTCCCGGAGCCGGAGCGGCCCATCACCGCGACGAACTCGCCCGCGCCGACCTCAATCGAGAAGTCGTGGAGCGCGTGGGTCTGAATCAGGTCGGTCCGATACACCTTGTTGATGCCCTTCATCGAAAGCATGGAGGCTCCTTGCGCTGACGTTTCGTCAATTGCGAATCAGGACGTTTTTCGCGCCCGCGAGCTCGGACGTGTCGGACAGGATGACTTTCTCCCCTTCGCGCAACCCCGTTCGAATCTCCACCTCGGAAACGCTGACGGCGCCGACCGCGATGTCTCTCCGGGTCGCGACGCCGTTCTCGACGACGTAGATCTGGCGCCCGCCACCCGACTCGAGGAACGGGCCGCGCGGCAGCTTCAGGACATTCGGCTTCTTCTCGAGAACCATCCGGACACTGACGCGCTGGCTCTGCCGGAGCCCCGCCGGGGTCTCGCCGTCGAAGACGACCGTGCCCTTGACCTGGCTGTCCTTGACCTCGGGCGACATCGCGGTGACGTGGCCCGGGTACTCGCGCCCCTCGTAGAGGATCTGCGCCCTGGTCTGGGGAAGAACGTCGGAGGAGTAGTTCTCCGGTAGCGTGATCTCGACCTCGAACGCGGAGAGATTGACCACGGTGACGATCGGCTGGTTCGCCGTGACCGCGTCCCGGTCCTGAACGGCGATCGAGGCGACGACCCCGTCGAACGGCGCGGCGAGGGTGAGCTGGTCCACCTGCCGCTGGAGCTCTCCCGCGACCGAGCTCTGCCGGTCGACCAGGAGTTTGCGGCTCTGGATGTCGAAGTCGGCCGTCTCGGTCTGGAGCTTCGCGGTCGCCTGCGCATTGGCGAGCTCGAGCTCCGCGATCCGCACGTCATCCTTCGCCTTTTCGTAGTCGGTCTTGTTCAGGATTCCCTGGTCGAACGCCGACTGCGCGCGCTCGAGCAGCCGGCGCGCCGCCGTGACGCGCACCTCGAGGAGGTCGATGGCGTGCCCGTTCTTGATCGCGTCCTGGCGTGCGTCGATTTTTCCGCGCTCGAAGCTCGACTGGAGGCCCTGGAGCGTGGCGCGCTCCTGCAGGAGCCGGCTCTTCACCTCGGGGCTCTCGACCCTCGCGAGGGGTTGTCCCTTCGTCACGGTCGCCCCGGCGCGCACGAGCAGCGCCACGATCCCGCTCGTGGGAGCGAAGAGCGTGGGGTGGAGAGCGGCGACGATGCGTCCCTCCGCGGACGCGTCCCGGACCAGGTCGCCGCGAGTCACCTCGCCGATACGGACTCGCGACGCGTCGATCGAGCGGTCCGCGCGCGACCAGCGCCGCATCGTCGGGACGGCGAACGCGGCGAGCGCGATGACGACGACCGCTCCCGCAATGAGGAGAAGCGTGCGGCGGGTCAGCCCGCCCGGACGCTCCACCGCCTTGTCCATCGCCGAGAGGTCTTCGATCATCGGTTCTCCGGGGTCTCCAGAGAGCAAGGCCGCTGCCATGACGCGCGTCGCGGAAAATCGCGAAAAACCCAATGAAAACGGCCCTTCCGGCGTGTCCGGCCGGACACCTGTCCGGGTGCGCGCGCGGACAACCGTCCGGTCGGGCCTGCGCCGGACGCTCCTATACTTTCGTGTGCTCCTGCGAGGCTCGATGCTGTTCGCCGCAGCCGCGGCCGTGTCCTGTGCGTCCGGCTCCGGGCCGTCCTCCGGCCGCGTCGAACGCGCGCCGCGCACCTCCGTGCGGGGCCCTCACGGAATGCTGCGGGTGGACGAGGCGGGCGCCGGAGGGCTTCCGATCCTCTTCGTGCACGGCAACGGCGGGAACCGTTCGCAGTGGGCGGAGCAGATCGCGCACTTCTCGCCGTCGCGAGGCGTGGCCGCCCTCGACCTCTCGGGTATGGGTGACTCGGAGCTCGCGACTCCGGTCCAAATCTCCGTGGAGGGCTTCGCGGCGGACGTCGAGGCGGTCGCCGACGCGCTCGGATACCGGCGATACGTCCTCGTGGGGCACAGCTACGGCGGCGCCGTCGTGGCCGCGTGCGCGGGAAGACGGCCCGACAGGGTCGCCGCCGTCGTCTTCGCCGACTGCGCCGGCGACCTCCACGCGACTCCCAAAGAGCACATCGAGCCGCTGGAACGCGGCCTCCGCACCGACTACCGGCGCTTTACGGACAAGTGGTTCGAAGGCATCCTGGCCGGCGCCCGACCCGAGACGCACGCCGCCGTCCTCGACTCCCTGCATCGAACCCCGGAAGAAGTCTTCGTCGGCGCCACGCGGGCGCTATACGACTTCCGGCTGGACGATTCCCTGGCCCGCTTCCACGGCCCCATGCTCTCGATCTCTTCCCTCCTCTACGGGAACCCCGTGGCCATTCACAGGACCCGCACGGACGTGCCTGTGCGGAGGATCGAGGGAGCGAGCCACTGGCTGATGATGGACAGGCCGGCGGAGTTCGACCAGGTGCTGGAGGAGTTTCTGAAGACCGTGCGATGACACCGGTCAGAACATTTCGCCCATCTCCAACGTCTCAACCTCCAGAGACGGGTCCGTCGACCCGCAAGGAGTTCCCATGAAGACGTTCCTTCCCGCAGCCCTGCTCTTTCTTGCGGCCGGCGGCGCCGCCCTGGGGGATTCGCGGATCGAGAAGAACCTGAAGCTCGAGGCCGGAGGCGAGCTCTCGTTGAGGACCGACCTGGGCTCAGTAAAGGTCCGCGGGACGGACCAGCCGGGCGCGCGGATCGTCGTCACCTCGCGGGACGAGGATTTGAACGACCTGCTCAAGTTCGATTTCCAGGAGCGCGCCGGCTCGGTGACCATCGTCGCCCGCAAGCTCCACCATGACCGGCTCTTCGAGTTCGGCCGGCGGCGCGTTGCATGGGAGATCGAAGTGCCGGCGAAGACGCGGGTGACCCTGGACACCTCCGGCGGTGCCATCCAGATCTCCGCCCTTTCCTCTCCCGCGAAGCTCGAGACGTCCGGTGGAGCGATCGAGGTGCGCGATCACGTCGGCGAGGTGGCGGCGCATACGTCCGGCGGTGGCATCGTTCTCTCGCACGTCAAGGGCGAGTGTCGCGTCGAGACGTCGGGCGGCGGCATCACCGCAGAGGCCATCGAAGGCCGCGTCGATGCCGACACGAGCGGCGGGTCGATCCGCATGGACGGAGTCACCGGCGACATCAAGGCGCACACGTCCGGAGGCGGAATCAAGATCCGCGAAGCGGGAGGACGCGTCGAGGCCGAGACCTCCGGCGGCTCCGTGCAGGCGGCGTTCGCCCGCGGGAACGCCCGCGGCGGGCGGCTCGAGTCGTCGGGAGGAGGGGTGTCGGTCTCGATCGACCCGCAGGTCGGACTCGCCATCGACGCCTCCGGCAACTCCGTGCATGCGGACGTCCCGATCACCATCCAGGGAGAAATCTCGCGGCGCCACCTCCGGGGAAACCTGGGAGCCGGCGGGGAGACCCTCCAGGTGAGGACCAGCGGGGGGTCGGTGAGTATTCGGCCGCTGTAGCGGCGGGTCGGGGGCCTGACGAACCCTCTGTCAAAATCCCCCCCATGCGTCCCGTCGCCATCGTCGGCGCCGGCCCGACCGGCATCGCATGCGCGGTCGAGCTCGGGCGCCGTGGAGTCCCCGCCGTCTGCTACGAGCGAGGCGGGATCCTCCACACCATCTACCGCATGCCCGAGGAGCTACGCTGGTTCTCGACGCGCGAGCTCCTGGCGATCGCGGGCGTCCCCTTCGCCGGTCCCGAGGCGCACCCGACCCGTCTCGAGACACTGGCCTACTACCGCGGCGTCGCGGACGCTTTCGACGTCCAGATCGCCGCGGAGACGGAGGTGCTCTGGATTCGTCCGGACGACGAGGGCGCGGGCGGCGTTCGCCTGCGCATCCGCCGCGGCGGGTCCGACTCGGAGGTCTCCGCTTCGGCGGCGATCATCGCGACGGGATTCTTCGACAACCCGCGCCGGCTCGGCGTGCCCGGAGAGGACCTCCCCCATGTCCACCGGCGATACGTGTCCGGTTTCCCGTTTCATCGCCGCGACGTGGTGGTCGTGGGCGGGAAGAACTCGGCGTCGGAAGCCGCCCTCGACCTCTACCGGCACGGGGCGCGCGTCACGATGGTTGTTCGCGCATCCCGGATCTCGGATCGGGTGAAGTACTGGATCAAGCCCGACCTCGAGAACCGGATCCGCGCGGGAGCGATCCGGGCCTTCTTCGAAAGCCGGGTCCTCGCGATCGAAAAAGACGCGGTACGAATCGCCACGCCTGCGGGAGAGGAGACGATTCCCGCCGAGGCCGTCTTTTCTCTCGTCGGCTACGAGCCGGACTTCGCCCTCTTCGAGCGCTGCGGAATCCGCACGGAAGGCCCCAACCGGGCGCCCGTCCACGACCCGGAGACGCTGGAGTCGAACGTGCCGGGGATCTATCTCGCCGGCGCGCTGCTCGGAGGCAGCGAGATCGGCCGCATCTTCATCGAGAACAGCCGGCACCACGCGGCCATGATCGCGGACGCGATCGAGAAGAGGCTCTCTCTCGCCGCCCCCGGCTCCCTCCGCCCTGCCCTCTCCGGCGCGGAGAGGGAGAAGAGGCGAACTTTCCTGCCCGAGATCCGTACCTCGCCGGGGAATGACCCGGACCGCTGAGTCCCTCCCGCCGGCTTCGGAGGCGCTCCCTGCGCTCGACCGCATCCTCTTTTCGAGCCGTCTCGTCGAGATCGGGAAATTCCGCGTCCGGGCGGAGGATCCACGGTTCCACGACTCCGGGGCCATCCAACGCCACATCCTGGTCTTCCCGCGTACGCCGGTCTGGATCCGTCACGAAGGAAAGCGGCCGTTCATGGCCGGCCCCGACCTCGTTACTTATTACAACCGCGGACAGGTCTATCGCCGCGACAGCGTCCGCGGTCTGCCGGACCGATGCGAATGGTTCGCCTTCCCCGCCGGCGTCCTGCAGTCCGCGCTCGCCGGGAGGGACCCTTCCGCCGCCGGTCGGTCCGACCGGCCGTTTTCTTTTTCGAAGGGGCCAGGCGATCCGCGCGCGTATCTCGAGCAGCGCCGGCTCGTGGAGGCGCTCTCCGGCGGCGATCCCCCGGACGCTCTCGAAGTCGAGGAGAGAGCCCTGGGGATCCTCGCGCGGCTCGTTCCCCTCGCGTGCGACTTCGCCGGGGTCCGGGAGGCCCGCCCGGCTCGCAACGCGCGCGGCGATCGCGAGCTCGTCGAAAACGCAAAGGCGGAGCTGTCTCGCTCGCTCGGCGCGCCGGCGAGGCTCGCCGACGTGGCCGCGCGCCTGGAGGTTTCGCCGTTTCGGCTCTGCCGCACGTTCCGCCGGGGAACCGGATCGACCGTGCACCGCTACCGCAACCGGCTCCGGCTCGCCGCCTCTCTCGAGCTCTTGCGGCAGCCCCGCCGAGGCCTGACCGAGATTGCGCTCGCCCTGGGCTTCTCGAGCCACAGCCATTTCACCGCGGCTTTCCGGAAGGAGTACGGCGCGGCGCCGCGGGAGATCCGGCGGGCTTGCGGATCCCGCTCGAGACGATGAACACGCGGCCGCTCCGATAGCCTCGAATCCCGCTCCACGCCGAGGTGATCAGAAAGTCGTCCGTTCCGTCGCCATCGACGTCGCCCATTCCCACCGCGTCGAAACCGAACGTGTCGCCTGGAATGCGGCAGGTGAACGTCTTGAGCACGCTTCCGTCCTTTCCCGAAAAGAGCGTGGCGCGTCCTCCGGAAACGGCCGCGCCCGCGTACTGCCAGGCGCCGACGATCAGGTCCGCGTATCCGTCGCGGTTCACGTCGCCCGCCGTCGCGGGGCCGATTCCGAACCCCTCGCCCGCGGCTTCCCCGGTCAACGTCCGCAGCCGCGCTCCCGTCCTGCCCGAGTGAACGTAGATCCGGCCGGTCGAGGGCCCCCTCGCCGCATTGACCCAGTCCGACGCATAGACGTCGGGAACGCCGTCGCCATCGACGTCTCCGACCACCGACACGAACATCGCTCCCAGCGCGCGCCCGGTCTCGTCCGAGTCGATGACGAACTTCGGGGCGCCCGAGAGACCTTCGTACACGTAGGTGCGCCCCGTCTTGCGCGGACCGGCTCTCGGGGCTCCAACGATCAGGAGCGACCGCGATTTTCCCGCCTTCCCGCCGACCGTGGCGCCGAAGCCGTCTCCTTCCCGCTCTCCCGTCAGCGTCATCAGACGCCGCCCGTCCCGCCCCGAAAATACGTACGCGCGTCCGGCGCCCTTGCCGCCCGTCGAATTACCGGGGGCGCCGACGATCACGTCGGCATATCCGTCGCCGTCCACGTCGCCCGCGCCGCTGACGTGCTGGCCGAATGCGTCGCCGTCCGCCTCCGCCTCGAACGTGCGGAGGACTTTTCCATCCCGGCCAGAGTAGATGACGGCGCGTCCGCCGCCGGGAACGCCAGCGCCCGCGGGCGCCCCCGCGATGACGTCCGGCACGCCGTCGCGGTTCGTGTCGCCCGCGGCCTCGATCCCGTTGCCGAGCTGGTCCCCGGCGCGCCCGTCGGCGGTCCACAGCAGCTTGCCCGACCGCGTCGAGTACACGTAGACGCGACCCGCCTGACTCGCCGCGGCGCTGCGCGTCGGCGCCGAGGTCACGAAGTCCGGGACCCCGTCGCCGTCGACGTCTCCGATGTTTCGCGCGATCCAGCCGAACTGGTCGTTCATCGCTTCGCCGTCCCACTCGCGCACGACCTTCACGTCCTCGACGAAGGGGTTCGCGAAGTCCTCGGGCTTCGGGAGCAGGGCCGCGAACCGCGGATCCTTTCGGATCGGGTCCACGTCGGTGTCTACCTGCAGGTACGTCATGTCGAGCTTGCGGGTCGCGCGGGCTTTCCCGAACCAGTCGAACGCCTCGTCCGGCTTGTTCTTCAGCACCGCGATCACGCCGAGGTTGTACAGGGCTCGGGGCGACCCCGGCTCGATCTCCAGGGCGCGCTGAAACGCGGCGGTCGCGCCCTCGAGGTCCTTCGCCTTGATCCGCGCGACTCCGAGCGCGCGCCATACCTGCGGATTTTCGGATTCGCGCCGGCTCATCGGCTCGAGGATCGCGACAGCGCCGGCGAAGTCTCCCGCCTGGATCTTCGCCATCGCCGCGGGCAGGCCGGCACCCGCCGGCGGAGGGAGTGCCGGCGTCGGACTCGCGGCCGGGTCCGGCGGTCCGGACCCCTGCATGGCCAGGATCGCGAAGAGGAGCAGCGAGCCGGCAGAGACCGTCAGGATCTTTCGAAAAGCCATGGAGCCCCCCGCCGCCACCATAGGCAAAGGGAATGAAGCAGAACTATCGAAATCTTGCGACAGAATGGGGACGGGACCTGTCCCGAGGAGGCTTGAGGAATGGAAGACCCCGGCAAGGGCGATCACGAGACGCGGGTCCGCAACGCGTTCGATTCCCTCCACAGGAACATCGGAGACCGCCTCGACGACTCCGCCAGAACCTCCTTCGACGGCCTGCGCGAAGCCGCCGAGCGCCGCGACCGCGACACCCTCCGCCGCGAGCTCTCGACGGTCCAGGAAAAACACGGCTGGCTCTACCGCGAGCTGGCCGAACACCCGGAGCTGTCGAACATCCTCAACGAGCTGGCGCTCTGGGGTTTCTGAAACCTCTCATCGAGCCGTGTCGCCGGGGCTCACCGTGTGGCTATTGCTCCAAGCTCTCCCTTGAGCCCTCTGTTCCAAGCGAAGCGCTCTCTCGGCCGCCTGTTCGCGAAGCGAACGCCGCGGCCGAAAGCCAGGACCCGCCGGCGCCGGTCAGGGAATAGAGCAGGTCGTCCCGGTGCTAGGTTTGTCCTGGCGGCATGTACAACGAGTTCTACGGCTTTCGCGAGAGCCCCTTCAACATCACGCCC
>DASQJK010000023.1:0-2366 GCA_035631095.1 Thermoanaerobaculia bacterium | reverse complement strand
GACGCGTTCGCCGCCTCGGCGGGCCGTCCGGCTTTCGTCGCGGGGGCGATGGGCCCCACCAACCGCACCCTGTCGCTCGCGACGGACGTCAACCGCCCGGGCTGGCGGGAGAAGACGTACGAGGATTTCGTGGCCGCCTATTCGGAGCAGGCGAGATCGCTCGTCGAGGGCGGCGTCGACCTGCTGCTCATCGAGACCGTCTTCGACACGCTGGTGGCCAAGGCGGCGCTTTTCGCGATCGACGCCCTCTTCGAGTCGGGCGTCCGGCGGGTTCCGGTCATGCTGTCCGGGACCATCACGGACCGCAGCGGACGAACTCTGTCCGGCCAGCTGATCGAAGCATTCTGGAATTCCGTGTCGCATGCCGACCTCCTTTCGGTCGGCCTGAACTGCGCTCTCGGCGCCCGCGAGATGGCCCCGTACCTCGAGGAGCTCGCCAATCTCGCGCCCGTGGCGATCAGCGCGTATCCGAACGCCGGCCTTCCGAACGCCTTCGGGGGATTCGACGAAACGCCGGAGAAGATGGCGGCGGACCTGGCGGGGTTCGCCGAGCGCGGATGGCTGAACGTCGCCGGGGGCTGCTGCGGCACGACGCCGGAGCACATCCGGCAGATCGCGGAGGCGGTTCGTCCTTTTTCGCCGCGCGCCGTCCCCAGCCCGCCGCCCTTCACCCGGCTTTCCGGGCTCGAGCCCCTGACGATCCGTCCCGATTCCAACTTCATCGTGATCGGCGAGCGCACGAACGTGACGGGCTCCCCGAAGTTCGCGCGCCTCGTGCTCGAAGGCAAGCTCGAGGAGGCGCTCTCGGTCGCGCGCCAGCAGGTCGAGGGGGGGGCCAACATCCTCGACGTCAACATGGACGAGGCGATGCTCGACTCGGAACGCGCCATGCGCGACTTCCTGAACCTCGTCGCGGCCGAGCCCGAGATCTCGCGGATCCCGATCATGGTGGACAGCTCGAAGTGGTCCGTCCTCGAGGCGGGGCTCCAGTGCCTGCAGGGAAAAGGCGTCGTCAACTCGATCTCGCTCAAGGAGGGGGAAGAGGCGTTCCGCCGGCAGGCGCGGCTCGTCCGCCGCTACGGCGCGGCGGTCGTGGTGATGGCCTTCGACGAGGAGGGTCAGGCGACGACGACCGAGCGCCGGGTGGCGATCTGCCGGCGCGCGCACGCGATCCTGGTCGAGCTCGGGTTTCCGCCGGAAGACGTGATCTTCGATCCCAACATCCTGACGCTCGCCACCGGCATCGAAGAGCACGACCTCTACGCCGTGAGCTTCCTCGAGGCGACCCGGCGCATCAAGGCGGAGCTCCCGGGATGCAAGGTGAGCGGGGGGGTCAGCAACATCTCCTTTTCCTTCCGGGGCAATCGCGCCGTGCGGGAGGCGATGCACTCGGCGTTCCTCTACCACGCCATCCGCGCGGGAATGGACATGGGCATCGTCAACGCCGGGCAGCTCGAGGTCTACGAGGAGATTCCGGCGGACCTGCTCGAGCGCGTCGAGGACGTCCTCCTGCATCGCCGGCCCGACGCGACGGAGCGCCTGCTGGCGTATGCCGAGGCGACGGCGGGCGGGGAGCGCCCGGCGGAAGCACCCGCCGAGACGCGCGCCGCCTCCGTCGAGGATCGGCTCAAGCACGCGCTGGTGAAGGGGATCGTCGACCACATCGACGAGGACGTCGAAGAGGCGCGGGTGAAGCTCGGCCGGCCGCTCGCCGTCATCGAGGGGCCGCTCATGGACGGGATGAACGTCGTCGGCGATCTCTTCGGGAGCGGCAAGATGTTCCTGCCGCAGGTGGTCAAGAGCGCCCGGGTCATGAAGAAGGCGGTCGCGTATCTCCTTCCCTGGCTCGAGGCGGAAAAGAGCGCCGGCGCTCGCACGACCGCGGGGAAGATCCTGCTGGCCACGGTCAAGGGGGACGTGCACGACATCGGCAAGAACATCGTGGGCGTGGTCCTCGCGTGCAACAACTACGAGGTGATCGACCTCGGCGTGATGGTTCCGGCCGACCGCATCCTCCGCACGGCGCGGGAGGAGGGGGTGGACGTGATCGGCCTCTCGGGCCTCATCACCCCCTCGCTCGACGAGATGGTCCACGTGGCCGCGTCGCTCGAGCGCGAAGGTTTCCGGACCCCGCTCCTGATCGGCGGGGCGACGACGAGCCCGCTCCACACCGCGATCCGGATCGCTCCCGCCTATTCGGCGCCCGTGGTGCACGTGGCGGACGCCTCGCGCGCGGTGGGGGCCGTCGCCGGCCTGCTCGGGCGCGAGGGGGGGGCGCAGGACTACGCGGCTCGCCACCGGGAGCGGCAGGAGGAGATCCGCGCCGCGCACGAGAGCCGCGCGGAGGCCGCGCTCCTCCCGATCGA
>DASQJK010000022.1:0-7459 GCA_035631095.1 Thermoanaerobaculia bacterium | reverse complement strand
CGTCTTCGCCGCCATCTGCTTGAGGTAGTAGTAGCTCTCCGCGTTCGTCTGCTCGGCGGGCGTCTGCTTGCGCTGCGCGAACGTGCGCGTCGGGTAGCGCTCGGCGAGCTCGGAAAGGTTCGGCCGGATCAGCTTGCGGTTGCCGGGGGATTCGTCGTGAGACGCGCCCCCTGCGGGGTTTCGATTCGCCACGATGTTTCTCTCTTGAGCCCGGTTAGGCGGGGCTCTCTTTGACGATCTAAACGACCGGTTCCGGGGAAATATTCTCCGGTTTCCGGCTGACCGCCGGGCCCTCCAGAGCGGGCCTTCCGCCCTCGTCTTCGTACGCCAGGCAACACATCAGCCGTCCGCACATCCCCGAGATTTTCGAGGGATTCAGGGACAGGTTCTGGTTCTTGGCCATCTTGATCGTGACGGGGTGAAAACCCTTGAGAAAGCTCGAGCAGCAGAGAGTCAGCCCGCAGGGACCGAGGCCTCCGCGCATCCGGGTTTCGTCCCTCGGGCCCACCTGCCGCATCTCGATGCGGGCGGGGTACTTCAGTGCGAGGTCGGACACGAGCCGCCGGTAGTCGATGCGGCTCTCGGAAGTGTAATAGACGGTGTACTTACGGGCGTCGAAGCTCTCTTCGGCGCGCACGAGCTTCATGGGAAGGTGCTTCTCGGAGGCGAGCTCCCGGGTGTCGGCGAAGAAGCGGTTCTCGCGCTCGACCTTGGCCTCGTAGCTGGCGGTGTCCGCCTCGGTCGCGGGGCGGACCAGCCGCCGGGCCTCCCGCAGCTGGCACTGCTTGACGATCATGGGGTGCAAGGTCGTGACCTGCGCGTACTCGAGTCCCTGGTCCCCCTCCACCACCACGCGCTGACCCTTGGAAAGAGGGGCTCCGCCGGTCTCACAGAAGACCACGCGGCCATCCTCGTTCTCGTTCACCCGGATGCCCACGTAATGGCCTCCGGGGTTGAAAGAATTACCAGTCGAACATCCGCCGCAACCGGACATGGCTCCCCCTCGAGTTTTACCTTAGCACGCGTTTCGGGAGTCAGCGGCCGATCTGGTCGAGGACTCGGCAGAGAAGGTCCGCGGGCCGGCCGGGTTCGAGGGGACGGGCGCCTTCGGGCGGTGGCGCGCCGGCCGGCAGCGCCAGGAATACGGGGGGCGGGGCGGGAAATTCGTCGCGGATGGCGGAAACCGTCTTGCGGGCGGCAGGAAGCTCTTCGAGCAGAAGCACGGCGTCGACCCGCCGGTTCCGCGCCAGTTTCTCGATCGCATCGTCCGCGTCGCGCGCGCGCAGGACCTCGACGGACGGGAGCCTCTCCTCGAGACCGTCCCCGCCGGACGGCGGTGTTCCGACGACGAGCACCGAGTACACGGTCAGGCCCGCTTCATTCCACCCAGACCGTCGCGGCGGCCGCCGGGTAGGGATGGCTTCCTTCTCCTCCGCTGGCGAGGTAGAGCGAGAAAGTGTAGAGGCCCGGGCGGTCCGGAACGAAAAAGAAGGAGAAGCCGCGGCCGGGAAGCACGCGAAGGCGGTCTTCCGTCGGCATCCCGACGACGCGCAGGAGGGTATGGCCTTCCGGAACGAGCGCCATGTACGCCTCCGGATAGGAGTAGCTCGTCCGGCCCGAGGCCTGTTCCCGGGAAAGCGCCCTCGGCACCGGCTCGCGCGCGATGGTCACGAAGCGCAGCCTCTCTCCGGGAAGCGGCTTTCCGGACATGGTGATCCCGGCGGCGGGACGTCCCGGCGTCGAGAGGGTGATCTGTTCGAACCGGCGCGTCAGGAACTCCTGGGCCATCTGAAAGCGCCCGTGGTTGACGGCGTATCCGACGCCGACGTGCGTCGCGCGCGGATCGAGGATCGTGCGCCGGTGCCCGTCCGCGGGAGGCGTCTCCTCCATCATCTTCTCGTGGGCTTCGAGGGCGAGCGAGGCGATCGACTCGGAAAACCGTGTGCCGGTCGTTACCCACGAGGCGGAGTTCTCCGCGTTCATCGCGAAGATCCCGGCAAAGGACATCCGCCCGTAAGGGGGGATGCCGTCCATGAGGAAGTGGCCGCGGCTCTTCTCCTCGACCTGTCGCGCGCAGAACCTGTCCGCGGCGCGCGAGGCCGCCTCGTCCCAGGCAACCGGCGGAAGGCGGAACTTCGCGCGGTCCTCGTTGATGCGCTGCAGCACCTCGGCCTTGACGGGGTCGGCCGGGCGTGACGGGTCGGGAATCCTCTCGGAGATCGGTTGAGACAGATCGGGCGCGCGAAGGCGCAGGTCTTCCACCTGCTGTCGGGCTCCCGACGCGAGGGCGGCGCACGCGAGGAGCGCCGCGAGTCGTGCTAGCTTCATTTCTCCCCGGGAAACGCGGGCGCTCATCGTGGCCTTCCCGGCTTTGCGGCGGGCATCCCGGTAAGAAGAGGTGATCCGTGGGACCGATTCGCTTCGGAACGTCCGGCTGGCGGGCCGTTCTGGCGGAAGAATTCACGTTCGGAAACGCCCGGCGGGTGATCACCGCGATCGGCCGGGTGCTGGCCGAGGACGGCCGGAAGGGCGAGCTCGTCCTCGTGGGATTCGACACGCGATTCCTCGCGAGCCGTTTCGCCCAGGAGGCCTCGAGGATCCTCGCGGCGGCGGGCTTCGCAGTCGAGGTCTCGAACCGGCCGATCCCGACTCCCGTTCTCGCTTTCGAGATCCGCCGCCGGAAGGCCGCGGGGGCGGTGAACTTCACCGCCAGCCACAATCCTCCGCAGTACCTCGGGATCAAGTTCTCGACCTCCGACGGGGCTCCCGCCCTCCCGGAAACGACGGAGCGGATCGAGAGATGGATCGCCGAGATCCCCGACGCCGCGCCTCCCGCTCCGGACGCCGTTACCTCGTTCGATCCCGTTCCGCCGTACCTGGAAGACCTCGGCCGGAAAGTCGACGCCGGCGCCGTGGCGCGCGGCAATCCTCGCTTCTGCCTCGATTTCCGCTATGGGACCTCCTCCGGTTTCCTGGACGGCTATCTCGCGCACGCCGGCGTCGAAATCGCGCGGCTGCACGAAAAGCCCGACCCGCTCTTCGGAGGGCAATCCCCCCAATGCGGGGAGAAGGAGCTCGTCGAGCTGGGCGCGCGGGTGCGAGCGGATGGCGCTCGGCTCGGCCTTTCGTGCGACGGCGACGCGGACCGCTTCGGCGTGTGCGACGAGCAGGGCCGATACGTCCAGCCCAACGAGATCCTCGCTCTGCTGGCGGAGGATCTTCTCGGCCGCAAGAAGTTGAAAGGGGGCATCGCGCGGAGCGTGGCGACGACGCACGCCCTCGACGCCATCGCGGCGCGGCACGGAGTTCCGCTCTACGAGACACCCGTCGGCTTCAAGTACATCGGGGAGAAGCTCATCGCGGGCGAGATCGTCTTCGGGGGCGAGGAGAGCGCGGGCCTCACCATCGCCGGGCACGTTCCCGAAAAGGACGGCATCCTGGCCGACCTCCTCGTCGCCGAGATGTGCGGCGCCCGGGGCCGGACGCTCGCGGAGCTCGGCAAGGAGCTCGAGGCGGCCATCGGGCCTTTCCTCTCCCGGCGCATCGACCTTCCGCTCTCTTCGCAGGCCCGGGAGGCGCTCGCGCGGCATCGGAGCTCCGCGCCCGAGCGTCTCGCCGGAAGGCGCGTGGCGTCCGTCAACCGGATCGACGGTTTGAAGTTGATTTTGGATGACGGTTCGTGGATTCTGGTTCGAGAGTCCGGTACGGAGCCCGTCGCGCGCGTGTACGTCGAGGCGAGCTCCTCCGAGCGGGTGGACGCGCTCGCCGCGGCGGCGCAGGAGCTTTTGAAAGCTTGACCTTGAGTCGGATTCGATGAGCTTCCTGGTCGAAGGCGTGCTCGGGCGCGAGATCCTGGATTCGCGCGGCAACCCCACCGTCGAAGTCGAGGTCCTCCTCTCCGGCGGCGCCTCCGGCCGCGCCGGCGTCCCCTCGGGCGCTTCGACCGGCGAACGCGAAGCCCTCGAGCTGCGCGACGGCGACGCGAAGCGGTACGGCGGCAAGGGCGTTCTCAAGGCGGTCGCCCACGTCAACGGCGAGATCGCCGAAGAGGTGCAGGGCACCGATGCGCGCGACCAGGCGCTGATCGACCGGATCCTGGTCGAGCTCGACGGGACCCCCAACAAAGGCCGCCTCGGAGCGAACGCGATCCTCGGAGTCTCGATGGCCGTCGCGAGGGCGGCTTCGGAGGCGGCGGGCCTTCCCCTTTACCGGTATCTCGGCGGTGCCGGCGCCCGGACCCTTCCCGTCCCGATGATGAATGTGATCAATGGCGGCGTGCACGCGGACAACCGACTCGACCCCCAGGAATTCATGGTGTGTCCCGTCGGCTTCGACCGGTACTCGGAGGCGCTGCGCGCAGGGGTAGAGGTCTTCCACACGCTCAAAGCGAAGCTCAAGAAGAAAGGGCTTTCGACGGCCGTCGGAGACGAGGGCGGCTTCGCGCCGGACATCGGCTCCTCGCGCGAGGCGCTCGACCTGCTCGTCTCGGCGATCGCGTCTGCCGGCCACCGTCCGGGCCGCGACGTCGTCATCGCGCTCGACCCGGCGGCCTCCGAGTTCTTCGAAAAAGGCAAGTACGTCCTCGCGGGCGAGAAGAAGACGCTCTCCTCCGATCAAATGATCGACTTCTGGTCCGGACTGGTGGACGACTATCCGATCGTCTCGATCGAAGATGGATTCGCGGAGAGCGACCGGCACGGTTGGATCGCCGGCACGAAGAAGCTGGGCGGCAGGATCCTGCTCGTGGGCGACGACGTCTTCGTTACGAACCCGGAGATCCTCGCGCGCGGAATCGCGGACGGAATGGGCAACGCGCTTCTCGTGAAGTTGAACCAGGTCGGCACCCTGTCCGAGACGCTCGACGCGGTGCGCCTCGCGCAGCGACACGGGTACCGCACCATCGTTTCCCATCGCTCGGGAGAGACGACGGACGACACGATCGCGGATCTCGCCGTCGCGACCGGCAGCGGACTCATCAAGACGGGATCCGCGTGCCGCGGAGAACGGCTCGCGAAGTACAACCGACTCCTCGTGATCGAGGAGGAGCTCGGCGCGGCCGCGCTCTTCGCCGGACGGGGGGCGTTTCCCTCATGAGAGAGGCGCCGGCCCCGCCGAAAGCTCCACGGCCGTTCTTCGCGTTCCTCGTCTCGCTCGCGGCGTCCTCCGCGATCCTCGCGATGCTCCTTCTCTGGGACCATCGGGTCTTGGAGCTGAAACGCGCGCGGCTCGAAGTGCGGCAGCTCGATGCTCAAATCGCTGAACGCACACGTGAGAACGAGGAGCTGCGCCTGCAGATCGACGCGGCGAAGAAGCACGAGTTCCCGGCGGAGAAAGTGGCCCGCGAGGAGCTTCACCTGGTCCACCCGGAGGACCTCGTTCTCCTCTATCCACCGGGCTCTCTATCCGGCCCGGACGGCCAGAAGCCCGCGCCGGCCCCGCCGCCGGCCGCGAAGAAGCCCGCGAAGCGGTAGGGTCTTCTTCTCCGACTTGTCATCCTGAGCGGAAGCGAAGGATCTGCCCTGCCAATCGACGCGGACCCTCCGCTTGACCTCCCAGCCAGCCTCCGATAAGGTTCGCCTCCCTGACGCGGGGTGGAGCAGCCTGGTAGCTCGTTGGGCTCATAACCCAAAGGTCGCAGGTTCAAATCCTGCCCCCGCAACCACAGCTATCTAGAACGCCCGGAGGCGACTCCGGGCGTTTTCTTTTCTTAGATGAGAACCTGCGACCTTTGGCTAGAAATCCGCCGCAGGTTCAGCCGTATAGAAAGCCAGCAGGGTGCGAAGCCTCCTGGTTCCTGAATTTCGTCGCGGGCGCCAAGCCGAGCTGGAGGCAGCGCCGGCTCCGCCGGCGCTTACCCTGCCCCCGCAACCACAGCTATCTAGAACGCCCGGATCACCTCCGGGCGTTTTCCTTTTCTGGACCAGAACCTGCGACCTTTGGCTAGAAATCCGCCGCAGGTTCAGCCGAGGCAGCGCCGGCTCCGCCGGCGCTTACCCTGCCCCCGCAACCAACGTCCTTTCGCAGACCAGAACCCAGGGGTCGTTCTTTGACTTTGCCCGTTCGTTGGAGGAGGCTGGCCGCAAACCAAGATCCCCCATGGGCATTGCGTCGGAAGACGAGTTCGGAGGCACGGAGCGCTTCTTGATCGAGCGCCGCCTGGGCGCCGGTGCGTTCGGAGTCGTATACCGCGCTTTCGACCGCACGCGCAACGCGTCGGTGGCTCTGAAGACGTTGCATCGAGCGGACGTCGAAGCGCTCTATCGGTTGAAACAGGAGTTCCGCTCTCTTCAGGGCATCACGCATCGCAATCTCGTGGAGCTTCACGAGCTCCTCGCCGAGGGAGACCGCTGGTTCTTCACGATGGAGCTCGTCGAGGGAACGAGCTTCCTGAACCATGTGCGCGGGTTTACGACCGGGTCGCCCCTGACCTCCCCCCCGGAAGCGGCCGGCGCGAGCACGCTGTCGCGAGATCGCGATTCGGACGCGAAGAACCCCGGGCAGACGATGCCGCCGCCCCAGTCGCTTCGCGCTCCTCCCTTAAACGCCGACCGATTGCGACTGGCCCTCCGGCAGGCGGTGGCGGGCGTGCGAGCGTTGCATGCCGCCGGCAAACTGCATCGCGACATCAAGCCGTCCAACATTCTCGTGTCCCGGGACGGGCGCGTCGTTCTCCTCGACTTCGGCCTCGTCACGGAGCTCGGAGGCGCACGGACGGAGAAGAGCCTCTCTCTGGTCGGGACGCCCGGCTACATGTCGCCGGAGCAGGGTACGGGGCGTCCGGTAACCGAGGCGAGCGACTGGTACAGCCTGGGCGTGATGCTTTTCGAGGCACTCACGGGACATCGTCCCTTCGAGGGCGACTTCGTGGAGATGATGTGGGAGAAGCAGCACCGCGCCGCGGCTGCCCCGAGCGATCTGCTGCTCGGGATTCCGCCAGACCTCGACCAGCTCTGCCGCGACTTGCTGCGGAGAAACCCCGAGGAACGGCCGACGGGGGAGGAAATCCTGTCCCGCCTCGCCGGCGCGCGGACCGACCGCGCGAACGAATCCGCCGCCCTCCGGACCGTTCCGTTCGTCGGACGCGAGGCCGAGCTCGTGGCGCTCGACGCCGCATACCAGGCGACCCGTGACGCCAGCGCGGTGACGGTGTACGTCCACGGCCGGTCCGGCCTCGGAAAAACGATGCTGGTCCGCCGCTTCCTGGATGACTTGCGCCGAGAGGGCGCGATCGTTCTGACGGGGCGATGCTACGAGCGCGAGTCGGTTCCCTACAAGGCGCTCGACAGTCTCGTGGATTCGTTGAGCCAGCACCTCAAGAGGCTCCCCTCCGCTCAGGTGGACGCGCTCTTACCTCGAGACGTCCTGGCTCTCGCCCGCCTGTTTCCGGTCCTGCGCCGCGTCGAGGCCATTGCCGGCGCGCGGCGCCGTGTGCCGGAGATTCCGGATTCCCAGGAGCTCC
>DASQJK010000021.1:0-3408 GCA_035631095.1 Thermoanaerobaculia bacterium | reverse complement strand
AGTCGGCGAGATGCCGATCGACGGCCCCGCGCCCGCTATCGTGAACGCGATCCGGCACGCGGGAGTGGATCTGCGGGAGATCCCGGCGACGCCGGAACGTCTCAGCCGCGCGGGAGCCCGGGTCGCTTGAGGTTCCGGCTGAACGGCCGCGGCGTCGACGTCAGCGCGCCGCCGATGAAGCGCCTGCTCGACGTTCTCCGGGAAGAGTGCGGCCTGACCGGGACGAAGGAGGGCTGCGGTGAAGGCGAGTGCGGCGCATGCACGGTCCTCGTGGACGGCGAGCCGGTCAACTCCTGCCTGATTCCCTTCGCCCAGGCGCGCGGGGCGAGCGTCACGACGATCGAAGGGCTTCACGGGTCCCATCCGCTCCAGGAGACCTTCATCACGGAAGGCGGCGCCCAGTGCGGGATCTGCACGCCGGGAATGATCCTCGCGGCTGCCGTCCTCCCGAAGGACGCGTCGCTGCAGGACGTCCGCGTGGCGCTCGCGGGGAACATCTGCCGGTGCACGGGGTACGAAGGGATTTACCGGGCAGTTCGAGAGGCTGCGGGTCGGGGCAATAAGAAGGCAGCAGTCGGACGGAAGCTTCGCGGGTCCGGGCCCCGACCGAGGACCGAGGACTGAGGACCGAGGACCCAACCGGCGATGCGAACCGCTGTCTCTTCTCTCACCCTGCTCGAGCCGCGAACGCTGCGCGAAGCCCTTTCGATGCTCCGTGACGACCCGGCCCTCATCCCCCTGGCCGGCTGCACCGACGTCTACGTGAATCTGAATTTCGGCACCCTCGCCGCTGCGCGATACCTCAACCTCTGGCGCCTCGATACGCTGCGCAAGGTCGAGCTTCGCGGAGGAGCGCTCTCGGTCGGAGCGCTCGCGACGTACACCGATCTGATCCGCTCCCGTCTCGTTCGCAGGCGGATCCCGATCCTCGCGTCGGCGGCCCGCGAGATCGGCGGCGTTCAGATCCAGAATCGCGGGACGATCGGCGGCAACGTCGCGAATGCCTCCCCGGCGGGAGACACGCTTCCCGTGCTCGCGGTGGCCGAGGCCGTCGTCGTCCTGCGGAGCGCAGCCGGTACGCGCCGCGTTCCCTTCAACGCGTTTTACACCGGCTACCGCGCCTCGGTCCGCCGGCCCGACGAGCTCATCGCCGCGCTCGAAATCCCTCCGCTCCGCGGCCGCCCATGGTTTCGCAAGGTCGGCACGCGCGCCGCTCAGGCCATATCGAAGGTCGTCTTCGCCGGCGTCCGATCGCCGCGGCCGCGCATAGCGCTCGGCTCCGTGGCGCCGACCGTCGTCCGCCTGCCCGCCGCCGAGGCCGTCCTCGCCGCGGGAGGCTCGATCGCCGCCGCCCGCGACGCGCTGCTCGCCGAGATCCGTCCCATCGACGACATACGCTCGACCGCGGAGTACCGCCGGCGGGTCTCGGCGAATCTCCTCGAACAGTTCTGGCGCGAAACGGCGTGACGGAACCCGATACTCCCGAGAGTCCGGAGGTCGATTCGATCCGCCGGTCGGTCGAGGAGGCGGGAGCGGAGCTCGCGCGAAGGTTCCCCGGCGAGTCGACGCGCTCCCAGCCGGTGCACACCGTGTACGGAGGCGCCCACCTCTTCCGGTCGGATACCGCGGGCAGGATGGGCGCGTTCGCGATCCACGCTCTCGACGAGTACGCGCCGGACTCCGCCACCTTCGCCGGCGCGCTCGGCCTTGCGGCCGACATGGCTCCCCTCATCCGCCGCCGTGTCGCGGAGAAGCTGCGCCGTGAGCCCGTCGAGGACTACCGGATCGATTTCGAGGACGGCTACGGGAACCGGCCCGATGCGGAGGAGGACGGCCATGCAGCGTCCGCGGCGCGGGAAGTCGCGACCGGTCTCGCGGCCGGGACTCTGCCTCCCTCGATAGGAATTCGGATCAAGCCTTTCACGCCGGAGCTGTCCGCCCGCTCCTTCCGGACGCTCGAGCTCTTTCTTTCGCGTCTTCTCGAAGACGCGGGGCGGCTTCCCCAGAATTTCGTCGTCACCCTCGCCAAGGTCACCTCGCGAGAGCAGGTCTCCGCGCTCGCCGGCCTGCTGTCCCACATCGAGAGGCGGTCGGAGATCGAGGAGGGCTCGATCCCTCTGGAGATCATGGTCGAGACGCCCCAATCGATCTTCGCGCCGGACGGAACGGTCGCGATCCGCGGCCTCGTCGACGCCGGGCGGGGACGCTGCATCGCGGCGCATTTCGGGATCTACGACTACACGGCTTCCCTGAACGTCACCGCCGCGCACCAGAATCTGAGTCACCCCGCCTGCGACTTCGCCCGCCACGTCATGCAGGTGGCGCTCGCGGGAACGGGCGTCTCGCTCTCGGACGGCGCGACGAACGTCCTGCCGCTTCCGCCGCATCGCTCCGGCGACCGCACGCTGACGAAGAGAGAGATCGAAGAGAACCGCGCCGCGGTGCACGCGGCCTGGAAAGCGCACTACGGCGACGTCCGGCGCTCCCTCTTCCACGCCTACTACCAGGGATGGGACCTCCACGCGGCGCAGCTGCCCACGCGTTACGCGGCGCTCTACTCCTTCTTCCTCGAAGGGCTCGAAGCGGCGTCATCCCGCCTGCGCAACTTCGTCGAGAAAGCGGGCCAGGCCACGCACGTCGGCGAAGTCTTCGACGACGCCGCGACCGGCCAGGCGCTCTTGAACTCGTTCCTGCGCGCCTGGAGCTGCGGAGCCATCACGGAAGAGGAAGCGGTCGAAAAGAGCGGCCTGTCTCTCGACGAGCTCAAAGGCCGCTCCTTCCCGAAGATCCTGCGCGCCCGGCAGACCTCCTCAAAACGCGAAACCGGCGGATAGGGGTCAGTCGCGCAAATGCGCATTTGGGGTCAGTCGCGCAAATGCGCATTCCCTCGGAGAGCAAGCCGGGGATCGCGTGCGCGAATGCGCGACTGACCCCTTTTGCGCGAATGCGCGACTGACCCCTTATCGGCGCAGGGTCGCTTCGATCAAGCCGTACGGTTCTTCCGTCGCCACGAAGATCTCGTTCTTGTTTTCGAGACCGAAGGGGGACAGGTCCACCGGGATGTGGTGCTTGTTCGGCAGCGTCAGGCGGACTTCTTCGACTTCCCCGTGCTGCTCGAGGACCGCTTCTCCCATCGCGTGCAGCGTGTGCTGGACGGAGGCGCTGTCGTGCTCCGCGAATGTTTCGAGAAGGGTGCGGCGCACCGCCTCGCGCACCGGGCCCCAGGAGATCTCCGTCCCGCGATAGAGCCACCAGGCCGTCACCGCGGTCGCGAGGATGCGGTCTTCCGTTTCGCGCAGAGTGGTGTAGCGGTCGCGGCGGAAACCGGAGAAGGCGGACTTCGAGGACTTCAGGATCGTCAGATCGGCGAGGCCGCTCTCGACTCGCGCCGAGCTGCCCCGTTCCCTG
>DASQJK010000020.1:0-5605 GCA_035631095.1 Thermoanaerobaculia bacterium | reverse complement strand
GCGGAGCCCTTCTTCTTCTTGTAGAACTCGCCCAGAAAAGGGTTGTCGACGTCTTCCAGGATCTGCGTTCCGTGGAAGCGTCGGGAGAGCAGCTCGACCAGGGACGTCTTTCCGACTCCGATCGGCCCGTCGATGGCGACGTGCCGGAGCTTGACGTCTCCTTCCGAAGGAATCGCCATTTTGTCGGGGGATCTTACTCCCCGCGCGCGAAGCTCTTCAGGAGAGGAGCACGTCCGCGATGCCGAATGCGGCCAGCGCCACCGACACGAAACCGTTGGCCGTGAAGAAGGCCGCGCCGACGCGCGAGAGATCGCCGGGCCGCACGATCGAGTGCTGGTATACGAGTGCCGCGGCCGTCACCACGATGCCGGCCGCGAAGAGGGCGCCGCCGCCGGTCAGCTTCCAGACGAGGACGAGCAGCGGAAGCATCAGGACGTGCAGGGTCGCTGAAATCCGGAGCGCGCCGGCGGCGCCCCAGCGCGCCGGGATGGACTTCAGACCGGTGCGGCGATCGTGTTCCTCGTCCTGCAGCGCGTAGATCACGTCGAACCCCGCGGTCCAGAGGAGGACCGAGAGTCCGAGCAGTACCGGCGCAAGCGCGAAGGAGCCTCGGACCGCGATCCAGGCGCCGACCGGCGCGATGGCGAGACAGAGCCCGAGCACGAAGTGCGACGCCCAGGTGAACCGCTTCGTGTACGAGTAGAGAAAGAGCAGCGCGAGAGCGACGGGCGAGAGCAGCAGAGTCAGCCGGTTGAGGGACGCGGACGCGGCGAGGAAAAGAAGGACCGAAACGACGAGGAAGACGCGCACGAAGCCGGTCGAGAGAGCGCCCGCGGGCAGTGCGCGCTGCGCCGTACGGGGGTTTGCCGCGTCGATCTCGCGATCCGCGAGCCGGTTGTGCGCCATCGCGGCGCTGCGCGCGCCGACCATCGCGAGGAGGATCTTTGCGAGAGTCGCCCAATCGGGTATTCCGCGCGCGGCCAGCACTGCGGAAAGCAGAGCGAAGGGAAGTGCGAAGAGAGTGTGCGAGAACTTGATCATCTCGAGCGTCGTGCGGGCGGACCGCGCGAGCCCGGCGGCCGGTCTCACTCGACCCGGTCGCGTCTGCGCCGCCGCGGAGGCACGCCGGCCGGTTTCGCGTCTCCCTGCCAGCGATCCGCCCGCCCCGGAACCTCCAGCCCGAGCCATCGCGCCGCGCGCGCGCAGTACGCGTCCAGGAAGCGCTCCATGGAGGGCTCGGCGATGTAGAAGGCGGGTGTGGGGGGCGCGATGATCGCCCCGGCGAGCGTTGCCGCACGCATGTTCTCGACGTGGACGAGGGAGTAAGGGGACTCCCGAAACGCCAGCACGAGCGGGCGCCGTTCCTTCAGGCACACGTCCGCCGCGCGCTGGAGCAACCCGCGGGAAATTCCATGCGCGATCGCGCCGAGGGTCCCTCCGCTGCAAGGGATGACGATCATGCCCGCGGTCGGATAGGAGCCCGAGGCGATCGACGCGCCCACGTCGCCGTCCGGATGAAGCTCGATCCTGGAGGTCACGTTTTTCGCAGCGTCCAGAGACGCGACCCAGCGTTCCGGACGGTCGATCTCGCGATCGATTTCCTGCCGGGCTACCTTCAAGGCGGAGTCCGTGAGCACGAGGTGAAGGCGGCCGAGTCCGGGCGCCGTGAGCACGCGCTCGACGAACCGGCGGGCGAGGAGCGCACCGGAGGCTCCTGAGACGCCCACCACGATCTCCCGCTCCTGCATCGGCGGGAGTTTATCCGCCGCGGATCGACACACGTTCTGGCGCCCGACAGGAACGTTTGTCACGCGGGAATCGTCCCGCCGGGAGGACCGCGAGCCGCTCGCAGGAAGGACGCGCGACAAGAACGGTTGGCGCTCGCCGAGTCAGGCGCCACACCGGCCGCAACACGATCTCGTGCCCCTTCAAGCGGATCCCCCGACGGCCTCTCCGGGCACGGGTCTCGCCCCTGCCGGCTGCAAACGAAAGGAGGTGCCGATGGAGAACGCCTGATCGCGAGAACCCGATGAGGACAAGCACAAACAAGAAAACACCCTGAATCGCAGGAACGAATTTTCGAAAGGACGAGCTCTCATGAAGTCATCCCGTATCCCTTTTCTCCGGGCGGCGGCCGCGCTCGCGGTCGTGCTCGCTTCCCTCTCCGGTCCGAGCCCGGCGCTCGGCGACGACGGCTCCGAGTCGGCGAAGAAGGTCAACATCAACCAGGCATCGGCGACGCAGATCGCTTACCTGCCCCGAATCGGAGCGAAAGCGGCGGATCGGATCGTCGAGTACCGCAAGGCGCACGGCTCCTTCGGCAAGGCCGAGGAGCTCATGGAGGTCAAGGGCGTGGGCGAGCGCCGCTACGCCGATCTCAAGCCGTACATCGCGCTCTCGGGGCCGACCACTCTCACCGCCAAGGTGCGCTCGACGGGCTCGGGCGCCCGGCGCGCCGCTTCCAAGAAATCCGCCTCCACAGCTTCCAACTCCGTCCCGGTGGGCAAGGGACGGTGACCCTTCCGCCCGCCCGGGGTCGCGTGAGCGGCCCCGGGCCCTTCCTGTCGCAGGAAGGAATCTCGACAATCGAGCTCCTGCTGACACTCGCGATCCTCGGAGCCGTCGCCGCGGCGCTCTCGCCGGGGATGGCATCGCTGGAGTCTTCCGTCTCGATCCGTTCGGCGGCAGCGGAAGTGGGAGCGGCGATCCTGCGCGCTCGAGCGGCGGCGCTGTCGCGCAACGCGAACGTGGGACTCAAGTACCGAAAGAACGGCGACCGGTACGAGTGGACGATCTACGCCGACGGCAACGGCAACGGGATCCGCACCCTCGACATCACCCGCGGCATCGACCGGCCGATGGCGAGCTTCGGCTGGTCCCGCAACGACGTTCGTCCGGGAATCATGACCGGAGTTCGCGTCCCCGATCCGGGCGATGCGGGCTCGTACCTCGATCGGGTCGACGACCCGATCCGGTTCAACACTTCCGACATCTGCTCCTTCTCGGCCGTGGGGGAATCCACGCCGGGCTCGATCTACCTGTGGGACGGCCGTGACCGCATGGCCGTGGTCCGCGTCTACGGGCGGTCCGGAAAGCTTCGGACGCTCTATTACCGGCGCGGAGAAAGGACCTGGAAACCGTGAGCCAGTCAGTGGAGAGGGAAGAGAGCGGCGTCTTCGCCGGGGCGGCCCCAGAGGAGAGCATCCGCAGCGGTGGTTCCGGGAGCGACTCGCCCGGAGGCGGCGAGGCATCGGGTGAGGCTCGCGCCGGCGCCGACGTCACAGCCGGTCCAGACGGCGCAGGACTCGATGCGGGCGCCGGATCCGACGGGGCTGGCGCCGAGGACACTGTCCGTGGCGGCAAACCCGTCTCCGGGACGCAGGGCGAGCACCCGCGTGGCTCCGTCGAAGACTCCGGCTCCAGGGGGGAACGGCCCACCCCTCGCGAGCGCTTCGAGAGTCGCGCGCTGGAAATCGCGCGGGCTGCCGAGGTCGGCGAAGGGACCCTCGTGGCGCATCCACCCGATCTCCTCCCGCCCTTCCTCGAGGAGCGGCTCCCAGAGGTCGGCAACGAGGGACGTCTCCCCGGGAGGAATGCGGGCAAGAAGCCGCGGGGCGAGGACACAGACTCCTGTGTAAAGGAGGGGCGGCGGGGCGGCGGCCCTGGCGGCAGCGCGTCCGAAGCCCGTGATTCGGTCCCCTTCGGACTGAAGAGGCGTGTACCGATCGGGCTCCCGGTTCTCCACGACCAGGAGCGTCGCCGCGCGCCCGGTCTCGCGATGACTCCGGAGCAGAGCCCCGTAATCCGGCTCGATCGCCGCGTCGGAGTTCACGACCAGAAAGTCCGCTCCCGAGAGGAACGGCGCGGCGTTGCGCAGCCCGCCCGCCGTGCCCAGGATCTCGGGCTCGGGGAAGAATCGGAGCTTCGGGAGTTCCGGCGAATGATCGACCAGGTCCTTCACGATCTCGTCTCCGAGATGATGGAGATTGACCGCCGCATGCGAGATCCCCGCCTCGAGGAGGCGCCGCAGGTGCGCCCGCGCGAGCGGCACGTTCAGAAAGGGCGCGAGCGGTTTGGGGAGCCTCTCGGTGACGGGCCGGAACCGAACCCCGCGGCCGGCCGCGAGAAGGAACGCGCGGGTCTCAATCACCGTGAGGACGACTGATGTCGGAGAAGACCATGTCGGGCGGAAGCGAAGGATTGTCGCGCCGCTTTTCGGCGTACAGGCGCGCGTAGGAGTACGGCAAGGCCGCGGTGAAATCGAGTGACAGGAGGTTGACGACCCGCCGGATCGCGGGCGGCTCGCCCTCGATCTCGATGAACCGGCCGATCGGCGTCTCGTCGAGGGCGATGACGCAGCCGTCGTGCCGCCACTCCTCACGCCGCTTCTCGTAGCGGAATCGGCGCTCGAGCCCGAGCCCAGCGAGGATGCCCTCCGCCTCCTCGGGATTCTCGACTGCGGTTTCCCGCTCCTCGCGCACCTTGATTCCGCCGTGGAAACGCGCCGGGCCCTTGTAGGTCAGGATCGCGCGGCCGGCGGCGCGCCGGAGACGGACCGTCCGTCCCTGCGAAGAGAGCTTTTTTCCCGCATCGTCGTAGAGATCGTTCGACTCGAAGTGCAGAGGAGAAACGAGGGAGGCTCCGGCCGCCCGCAGCGCCGCGCGGGCGAGCTCGTGGTCCTCGCAGGGGATCTTGACCTCGACCTCCTCCCGGGGGCGAGGCGGCCTCGGCCCGGCATCCGTCACGGCAGGAGGCGGCGGGCGATCTCCTGCGCCCGCTTGCCGTCGACCTTCCCGCGGTGGCGCGCCATCACTTCCTTCATGAGGCTGCCGACGTCCTTGCCGGATTGGAAACCCTTCTCGCGGACGATGTCGGAGATGACGCCTTCGAGCTCCGCGTCGGAGAGCGACTTCGGCAGGTACGCCTCGAGGATCGCGAGCTCCTCCGTCTCGGCGGCGACGAGATCCGATCGGCCACCGAGGCCGTACTGCTCGATCGCTTCCTTCCGCTGCTTGACGGCGCGGCGGATCGCGGCTTCGACCTCTTCGTCCGTGAGCTCCCGCTGGAGCGAGATCCGCTCGTTCTTGAGAGCGGAGAGAAGAAGCCGGAGGGTCGAAACGCGCCGCTTCTCGCCCGCCTTCAAGGCGAGCTTCAGGTCGGCTTCGAGCCCCGCCAGCATCGAGCGAAGCATATCCTTCGCGCGATGAAACGCTTCCTCGTCGGCACCGCCGGGCACATCGACCACGGCAAGACGGCGCTCGTCAAAGCGCTCACCGGGATCGACGCGGACCGGCTGCCGGAGGAGAAGCGGCGCGGCATCACGATCGATCTCGGGTTCGCGCATGCGGAGTGGGAGGGCGTCCGCGTCTCCTTCGTCGACGTGCCCGGCCACGAGCGCTTCGTCAAGAACATGCTGGCGGGAGCCGGCGGCATCGACGCCGTGCTCCTCGTGATCGCGGCGGACGAGTCCGTGATGCCGCAGACGCGCGAGCATTTCGAGATCGTCCGCATGCTCGGCATCCGGCGCGGTCTCGTGGCGCTCACGAAGATCGACCGGGTGGAGAAGGAGCTGGTCGAGGTCACCGCGGCGGACGTGGCGGAGCTC
>DASQJK010000019.1:0-17747 GCA_035631095.1 Thermoanaerobaculia bacterium | reverse complement strand
GAGGCGCCCGGCCCGAGCTGCCGTGGATCCTCGAGCGCTTCGAGGCGCTGCCTCTCGAAGCGCGAGTCCGCGCGGAGCTCTTCGACGGGCTGGGCCTGCCCGTCACGTGGCGGCTGCCCGACGCGTCCTCCCGGAGCGGAGCCCGGTTGGAGGCCCCCCGTCCGGTCCTGCACCGGGGGCCGCTTCTCTCCCGCCGCGACGTCGACGTCGCGCGGGTCCTCGACTCTCCACCGCTGCCGATCGCGCGTTTGAGCGAACGCGAGGCCCGGCGGCGCCTCGACATGGCCCGCGAGACCCTGGCGACGCGGTACCGCGAGCTGTACGGCTTCACTTACGGGGACGCGACCACGGCCCGGGTCGTCCGCGACGCGCGCGGCTTCGAGCTCTCCCTCTTCGGAGCGCCGCCGGGACGCCGGCTGCCGCTGCGCGCCTCGTATGCCGCGTTCGTCGTCAAGAACGGAATCCCGGTGGCCTACGTGGAGGCCCTCGCCCTCTTCGAGCGCGTCGAAGTCGGCTTCAACGTCTTCTACACCTTCCGCGAAGGCGAGTCGGCGTGGATCTACGCGCAGGTGATGAAGCTCTTCCGCGACGCGCTCGGAACGACGTCCTTCTCGGTCGATCCGTACCAGATCGGCTACGAGAACGAAGAAGCGATCGAATCGGGAGCCTTCTGGTTCTACAGAAAGCTCGGGTTCCGGTCGACCTCAGCGGACATCCGCGGCGCGACCGAAGCTGAAGAGGCGAAGCTCGCAGCCGATCCAGGCCGCCGAACCCCGGCTGCCGTCCTGCGGCGCCTCGCGCGCCGCAACATGCTCTACGACATGGGCGGCGAGCCCGCGGCGCAGGAATGGGATTCCTTCCACATCCGCAACGTCGCCGTCGCCGTGAACAGGAGAATGGCTCGCGAATTCGGAGGCGACCCGGCAGCGATCCGCAGAAGCTCCGTGGCCAGAGTCAGCCGAAAACTCGGCGCCGACCTCGCATCCTGGAAGGGGGAAGCCCGGAGAAGCGCGGAGAGCCTCGCGCTCGTGCTCGACTTGATCGAGGACCTGGGCCGCTGGACCACCTCGGAGAAAGCGCACGCCGTGAGGATCCTCCGCGCGAAGTCCGCCCGCGAGGAAACCTCATACCTGAACTTGATGCGCCGTCACCGTCGTCTTCGCGCCGCCATCCTGAAGCTCGGTTCTCGCTAATGGAGCCGCCCGGGTCGCGAGGTCCGACTCCGGGAGACGCGGCGGCCCACCCTCAGGAGTCGGGACCTGGCCGCCGCTCCGCTCGGAGGTCGCAGCCGCGGTGGAGCTGGAGCACCAGAGTGGTGTGCGACCTCCGAGAGGCTCCCTCCGCTGGACCCCGCGCCCCGGGCTCCCAGCGTGACTAACGCCTCACTGATAGCCCCGGCGACGCGGCCGCCTCACTCGGAGTGCGATGAGAGAGGGAGCACACCGAGCTCGTACTGAAGTTCCACTGTGCCTGCGACCGAACGACCAGCGGCGGCGCGGTGGTGACCTGATAGACATCGCCGCCGCGTGCCGACGAGGGAGGCGGACGGCGGCGACGGGGCGGCTTGTATGAGATTGGGACTGGTTAGTAACCGGCGAGCGCCCTTGCCGCGCGGCAGACCTTGTCGGCGTTTGGAAGGAAGAATTCTTCGAGTGGGGGAGAGAAGGGCACTGGCGTGTCCGGTGCCGTGACCCGCACGAGCGGGGCGTCGAGCGATTCGAAGCAGCGTTCTGCGATCACGGCGGCGACTTCCGCTCCGATGCCGCCGGTGCGGGTCGCCTCGTGGAGGACGATCGCCTTGTTCGTCTTGCCGACCGACGCGAGGATCGCCTCCTCGTCCAGAGGGAAGAGGGTGCGCAGGTCGACCACCTCGGCGTCGATGCCTTCGGCCTCGAGCGTCTTCGCGGCGTCGAGCGCGGTCCACACCATCGCCCCGTAGGTCAGGATCGAGAGGTCGCGTCCCTCGCGGCGCACCGCCGCCTTTCCGATCGGCACGACCCAGTCGCCCGGCGGGAGCGTTTCCTTGACGCGGCGGTAGAGGAATTTGTGCTCGAAGAAGATCACGGGGTCGTCGTCGCGGATCGCGGCCTTGAGGAGCCCCTTGGCGTCGTAGGCGGTGGAAGGCTGAACGATCTTCAATCCCGGCGTGTGCGCGAAGTACGCCTCCGGGTTCTGCGAGTGGAACGGCCCGCCGTGCACGCCGCCCCCCGACGGGCCGCGGACGACGAGGGGGACGCCGACGCCGGTCCGATAGCGCGACTTGGCCGCGTAGTTGGTGATCATGTCGAAGGCGCACGAGATGAAGTCCGCGAACTGCATCTCGGCGATCGGCCGCATGCCCATCATCGCGGAGCCCACGGCCGCTCCCACGATCGCGGCTTCCGAGAGCGGTGTGTCCATGACGCGGTGTTCGCCGAATTTCGCCAGGAGACCGTCCGTCACCTTGAACGCGCCGCCGTACACGCCGATGTCCTCGCCGAGAACGAAGACGCGTTCATCGCGCTCCATCTCCTCGAAGATGGCCTCCCGGATGGCGTCGACGTAAGTGGTCTCGCGCGCTTCGTGCTCGGGCGTCACCACCGTCTCCTCACGATCGCCGGCTCGACCTCGGCCACGCCTTCCGCGTAGACGCCCCGCACGGCGGACTCCGGAGCCGGGAAGGGACTCTGCTCGACGGCACGGGCGTCGGACTCGACCCGGGCCGCGATCTCCGCATCGATGTCGTGCAGTCTCGACGGATCGGTGCCCTCCGCGAGGAGAACGCGGGCGTAGCGCTCGAGCGGATCGCGCGCCGCCCACTCGCTCAGCTCCTCGCCGGGCACGTAGCTCTGCCCGTCGTGCTCCGCGTGTCCCTTCATCCGATACGTCTTCGCCTCGATGAGAGTCGGGCCGCCGCCGGTGCGCGCCCGCTCCACCGCCCGGCGCGCGGCGTCGAACACGGCCAGCACATCGTTGCCGTCGACGGTCTCGCCCGGCATGCCGTACGCGACGGCGCGGTCGGCGAGCGAGCGGGCCGCTGTCTGCCGCCGGAAAGGCGTCGAGTACGCCCAGCCGTTGTTCTCGGCGACGATGACGAGGGGCAGCTTCTGCACGGCGGCGAAGTTTGCGCCTTCGTGGAATGCTCCCGTGGACGTCCCTCCGTCGCCGATGTACGTCATCGCGACGAGGCTCTTCTTCTGCATGCGGGCACCGAGCGCGATTCCCGCCATGACCGGGACGAGAGCTCCCAGCATCGCGATGGCGGAGACCATTCCTGTATCGGGCGTCCCGAAATGGAGGTTGCAGTCCTTGCCGGCGGAGGGCGACGACGCTCGAGCCATGTGCTGCGCCAGGATGTCCCGCGCCGTGAAACCCATCACGAGGACCGAGCCCATGTTGCGAATCAACGGGCCGACGATGTCGCCCTTCGAGAGCGCGTAGGCAGTGCCGACGGAAGTGGCTTCCTGCCCGAGCGACCGGTAGAGGCCCCCCACGACCTTTCCCTGCCGGTAGAGGTTGACGAGCTTTTCTTCGAGGGTCCGGTTCAACCGCATGAACCGGTAGAGCTCGAGCTTCTGTTCGGGTGCCAGTTCCGCCATTTTCGGCGGCGAATTATAGCCGCCGGCCCGCGGAAAGGATGCGCGGGACCGGCGGCGAAAGGCTCAGCGAGCGGGGGGCGCGGTCGTCGGGGAGACCGCCGGCGGAAGATCGGTCGAGGAGGGCGTGCTGCCCGCGGCGGGGGCGCCCGTGCTCCCGGTCGGCGGCGTCGCGGAGACGGTGATCTGGTCGACGACGTCGCGGACTCCTTCCGTCGACTTGGCGACCTGGAGGACGTGCGCTTTTTCCGCGTCGGTCTCGGCGGTGCCCGTCAGGGTGACGACCTTCCCGTTGGTGACGACCTGGATGTTCGAAGCGCTGCTCACGTTGCGGTCGGTCTCGAGCTTGGCTTTCACCTTCGTCGTGATGCCCGCGTCCGACTGCGCGCACGCCGCGCAGACCACCGCGAGAGCGATCGTTCCGATCCATGCGGGAAATTTCCGGGCCATCGTCTCCTCCTGATTTTGTTTTTCGCCGCTGCCGTCCCTTCGTCCAGCCGCGCGCCGGCCTTCGGGGTGCGTGAGCCCGGTGCAGGTTCCGTGCCGGGAGCGAAGGGAAGAAAGGAGCCACCCGCTTTGCTATCCTCGCCGCATGACGGACGAGAAGATCGGCGACCCCACCGTACCGGAAACGACGCGCCAGGGCCGGCGCCGGTGGGAAAAAGCGGCGGCGGAGACTTTCGAGAAGAAGCCCGCCTGGAAGACCGACTTCACGACCGTTTCCGGAGCGCCCGTCGACCCGCTCGCGGGCCCCGACACCCTCGCCGGCTTCGATCCCGAGCGCGACCTCGGCTGGCCCGGCGAGTACCCGTACACGCGCGGCGTCCAGCCCACGATGTACCGCGGAAAGCTCTGGACCATGAGGCAGTTCGCCGGGTTCGGCACCGCGAAACAGACCAACGAGCGCTTTCACTACCTTCTCTCGCACGGCCAGACCGGGCTCTCGACGGCGTTTCACCTCCCGACGCTCTACGGCTACGACTCCGACCACGAGATGGCCCGGGGCGAGGTCGGCAAGTGCGGCGTCGCGATCGACTCGCTTCGCGACATGGAGATCCTTTTCGACGGGATCGACCTCGGACGCGTGACGACGTCCATGACGATCAACTCGACGGCGCCCGTCGCGCTGGCGATGTACCTCGCCGTGGCGGAGAAACACGGCACGCCGTGGTCGCGCGTCGGCGGGACGCTCCAGAACGACATCCTCAAGGAGTACATCGCTCAGAAGGAGTACATCTTCCCGCCGAGGCCCTCGATGCGCCTGGTGACGGACCAGTTCGCGTTCTGCGCCAAAGAAGTGCCGCGCTGGAACACGATTTCGATCTCCGGGTACCACATCCGCGAAGCGGGCTCGACGGCGCTCCAGGAGCTTGCGTTCACGCTGCGCGACGGCGTCGAATACGTCCAGTACGGCATCGAAGCCGGGCTTCCCGTCGACGAGTTTGCGCCGCGGCTCTCGTTCTTCTTCAACTCGCACAACGACTTCTTCGAAGAGATCGCGAAGTTCCGGGCCGCGCGGCGGATCTGGGCCAAGACCATGAAGGAGCGCTTCGGTGCGAAGGACCCCCGATCCTGGATGTGCCGCTTCCACACCCAGACCGCCGGGTGCTCGCTCACCGCGCAGCAGCCGTACAACAACGTCGTGCGCACGGCGCTTCAGGCGCTGGCGGGCGTCCTCGGGGGCACGAACTCCCTTCACACCAACTCGCTCGACGAGACGCTGGCGCTCCCGACCGACTTCGCGGTGAAGCTCGCTTTGAGGACACAGCAGGTGATCGCGTACGAGTCCGGCGTCGCCAACACGATCGACCCGCTCGCGGGCTCGTATTTCGTCGAGGAAGCGACGACGAACATGGAGCGCGGCTGCTTCGATTACTTCCGCCGCATCGACGCCCTCGGCGGAATGGTCGAAGCGATCGAGGCCGGGTTCCCGCAGCGCGAGATCATGGACGCGGCGTACGCCTATCAGCGCGCGGTGGACGCGAAGCAGAAGATCGTGGTCGGAGTGAACGAGTTCATCGAGGAAAACGAGGAGCCGATCGAGACCCTCTACATCGACGACGCCGTCGAGGGACAGCAGAAGGACGCGGTCGCGGAGCTGCGCCGCACGCGCGACGGGAAAGCGGTATCGAGCGCGCTCGGCGTCCTGCGCCAGGCCTGCGCCGAGGGCCGCAACGTGATGCCGCCGCTGATCGAAGCCGTGAAGACCTATGCGACGGTAGGAGAGATCTCCGATGTCATGCGGGAAGTCTTCGCGACCTACGAGGAGCCCGCCGTTTATTGATCGGGCGCGGATGGATAGACTCCTCCCATTAAGGAGGAGACTTCCATGTTTCACCTCGTCGCTTTGCTTTCCACGTCGCTTCTGGCTGCCCCGCCCCCGCCGCCCCCGGCGGCCAACGATCCGGCCATCGTCGCCGTCGCGGATGCCTACGTTGCGGCCGTCCTGAAAAACGACACGGCTGCCGTCGTAAACCTCTATACCGACGACGCGATGGAGATGCCTCCGAACGCCGCGGCGGTCAAGGGTCGCGCCGCGCTCGGCGAGTTCTACAAGAAGCAGATGTCGGGAGCGAAGTTCAGCGCATTCACGCTCACACACATCGAGTCCCGTTCGGCGGGAGACTTCGGGTACGACGTAGGGACCTATCAGCAGACGTTGACCCCGACCGGCGCGCCGGCTCCCGTCAACGACACAGGAAAGTACATCGTCATCGTCAAGAAGTCCGGCGGCAAGTGGCGCGTCGCTTATGTCGCTTACAACAGCGACCTGCCGCCCAACCCGGCCATGGCCTCGTCCGAACACCACCACTGAGACTGTTTCGCCCGGAGGCGTCCTCGGCGGGACGCCTCCGGCCGCCTTGCCTCGCGTGAGACAATCGATCGGATGAGCAACCGGAGCCCTTTCGCTACGATCGACGAGGCCGTTTCCGACCTCAAAGAGGGCAAATTCATCGTCGTCGTGGACGACGAGGACCGCGAGAACGAGGGCGACCTCGTCATCGCGGCCGAAAAGATCAGCCCGCAGGCGATCAACTTCATGGCCCGGGAGGGCCGCGGCCTCATCTGCGTGGCGCTGACCGAGGAGCGCTGCGCGGCGCTCGGCCTGCCGCTCATGGTCGAAGACAACACGTCCAACTTCGGCACCGCCTTCACGGTGTCCATCGAAGCACGCGGCCGGACCACGACCGGCATCTCGGCGGCGGACCGCGCCGCGACCGTGCTCGCCGCCATCGACCCGCGGACCAAGCCCGCCGACCTCCAGAGGCCCGGCCACATGTTTCCGCTGCGCGCGCAGAGGGGCGGCGTCCTGAAACGCGCCGGCCAGACCGAGGCGTCGGTGGACCTCGCGCGGATCGCCGGACTCGACCCGTCGGCCGTGATCTGCGAAATCATGAACGAGGACGGCACGATGGCGCGCGTGCCGGACCTTGCGGCGTTCTGCCGCAAGCACGGGATCCGGATGGTCACGGTGGCGGAGCTGATCCGCCATCGGATGAAGCACGAGCGGCTCGTGCAGCGCATCGCCGCGCCGAACCTGCCGACGACTTTCGGCGACTTCCGGCTGATCGCGTACCGGAGCGACGTCACCCAGGAGGAGCACGTCGCCCTCGTGCACGGGGAGATCGGCGAGGACGAGCCGGTGCTCGTGCGGGTCCATTCGCAGTGCCTGACGGGAGACGTCTTCGGCTCCGCGCGATGCGACTGCGGTGCGCAGCTCTCGGCCGCCATGGAGAAGATCGTGAAGGCCGGGAAGGGCGTTTTCCTCTACCTCCTCCAGGAGGGCCGCGGAATCGGCCTCTTGAACAAGCTCAAGGCTTACGAGTTGCAGGACCAGGGGCACGACACGGTTTCCGCCAACGAGAAGCTGGGGTTCCCTCCGGACATCCGCAACTACGGCGTCGGATCGCAGATCCTGCGCGATCTCGGCGTGCGGAAGATCCGCCTCATGACGAACAACCCTTCCAAGTACGTCGCGATCGGCGGTTACGGCCTGGAGATCGTCGAGCGCGTGCCGCTCGAGATCGACCCGACGGACCGCTCCCGCAAGTATCTCGAGGCGAAGAAGAACAAGATGGGGCACCTTCTCAAGATGGTGTGACCGGATAGCTGACGGCTGCCTGCTGTCACCCCCGAACGGCGGCCTTTCGTCCCTTGGCCGTAGACTCTCTGCTCCAGACCGACAACTGAGCGCTATTCAAGGAGGGTTTCGCCCATGGCCACAAAACTCTTCGACGTCACGAATCCGTCCGGACCGCGGGGCGGCCCGGGGTTCCGGACGCTTCTCATCGCGGTCGCGATCCTGATTGCCGTCCTCATCGGAAACCCGTTCAAGGTCGTTCCCGCGGGGCACGTCGGGGTCAAGAACTTCTTCGGCAACGTTTCTCCGGACGTGCTCGCGCCCGGCTTCCACATGGTCTTCCCGTTCACGCACGTGGTCCCGCTTTCGATCCAGACGCAGGAGCTCAAAGAGGCGACGGAGGTTCCATCCCAGGAAGGCCTCACGATGGACCTCGAGGCGTCGCTTCTGTGGCGGCTCGATCCGGCCAAGGCGGCGGAAATCTACAAGACCGTCGGGACCGAATACCCGCGCGTCGTCGTCGAGCCGCAGATCCGCTCCGCATTGCGGGAGATCACGGCGTCCTACGAGGCCAAGGCGCTCTATTCGGCCCAGCGCGAGAAGATCGCCAACGAGATCTTCCAGCTGTTCAGCAAGATCTCCAAGGACCGCGGCATCATCGCGGACGCGGTGCTGCTGAGGAAGATCGGGCTTCCACCCGTCGTCGCAAACGCCATCCAGGAGAAGCTCAAACGCGAGCAGGAAGCCGAGCAGATGAAGTTCGTTCTCCAGAAGGAGCAGCAGGAAGCGGAGCGCAAGCGGATCGAGGCGCAGGGCATCTCGGATTTCCAGAAGATCGTCGCGAGCGGGATCAGCGCGCAGCTGCTCGAGTGGAAGGGGATCGAAGCGACCGAAAAGCTGGCCACGTCGCAGAACACGAAGGTCGTCGTGATCGGAAACTCAAAATCGGGACTACCCATCATTCTCGGAAACGACAAGTGAATCGGGCTTCGAATTTTTCCAGGCGAAGCGCTTTCTCTTCCGCCGGTTCGCGGAGCGAATGCCGCGGCCGATAACTATTTCCGTCATCGTGCCGGTGAAGGGCGAAAGACCGGACGCCGTCCACGGATTTCTGTTGCTGGCCCGCGATCCGCACGTGGAAATCCTCGTCGCCGACGGCGGCGGGTGCCCCGAAACCTCCGACGCGTTCCGCGCCATCGGGGCGAAAGTGATTTCCGACGGCGGGTCCCGTGGGGCGCGGCTCGATCGGGCCGCTCGTGAGGCGACGGGCGATGCCTTTCTCTTCGTCCACTCCGACTCGCGGATTCCCGAGGGTGCCGTCGACCTGATCCGGGAAACCCTGCGGAAGGGAGCCGTCGCCGGCGCGTTCTCGCTCGGGTACCAGGATGCCGGTCCGGGACTCCGCTGGATCGCGGCCTGGGCGAACCTGCGCAGCCGGTGGCTTCAAATGCCGTTCGGAGACCAGGGGATCTTCTGCAGCCGCGAGGCCTACCAGCGCGCGGGAGGCTTCCGCGATCTCCCGATCTGCGACGACGTCGATTTCGTGCGCCGGCTGAAGCGGGTGGCGGCGCTGCGCATCCTTCCCCAGAAGACGTTGACCTCGCCGCGCCGGTACCGCGACGCGGGGAAGCTGCGCCAGGTCCTGCGGAACTGGCGCGTGCTGGCCGGCTACTTCGCCGGCGTGCCTTCGGCGAAACTGCAGCGCTGGTACAACGGAGACCAGGCCCGTTCAACGAAAGAATAACGACTGAGGACCAGGGACATCACGCCCTGCTAGCATCGAAGCGTGCGCATTCCGTTTCCCGCGGCCGTGCTCGCCGGGGGCGCTTCCCGCCGCATGGGAGTGCCCAAGGGATCGCTTCCCTATGGCTCGGGAACGCTCGCCGAGCACCAGATCCGACGCCTCGCTCCGGTCTTCTCCGAGGTCTGGCTGGTCGTGCGCGAGCAGCCCGTCTATGCCTTTGGACGCGCGCGCCTGCTCTTCGACCGCGATCCGGAGCGGTCGGCCCTGTCCGGCGTGGTGCGCGCTCTGGAGGAGGCGTCCGACCGCGTCTTCGTCCTTGCCGTCGATCTGCCCCTCGCGGGCGAGGATCTGCTCGAGGGGATTGCGCGGCGGTCTCTCGACACCGAAGCGGCGGCGGTTCTCCCCTCCTCGGAGGAGGGGCTCGAACCGCTCGCGGGAGTCTGGCGCCGGGCGGCTCTCCCCGAAGCGCAGCGGCGCGCCGGGGCCGGAACGCGATCGCTTCGCGGCCTCGCGGAAGCCGTCGGCGCCGTGATCATCCCGCCGGCGGAGTGGCGCCAGTGGGATCCATCGGGGAATGCGTTCGAGAACCTGAATACGGTCGCGGACTGGACCGTCGCACGAGAGCGTGCGTGAGATGAGCGACGAGCAGCCTCCTTCCGGCGACGAGCCGAAGCGGCCCCGGCGCCCGCGCACGAGCGCGCCGCTCCGGCGCAGCCTCCTCCACCTCGACGCGCGAGGGCGCGCGCGCATGGTCGACGTGGGCGGGAAACCGGCCACACGCCGCATCGCGAAGGCGCGCGGCACCGTGCGCTTGAACGCCGCGGCTTTCGCGGCGCTCGCGGACGGCAAGCTCTCCAAGGGGGACGCACTCGCCGTCGCGAGGCTCGCCGGGATTCTCGCGGCGAAGAAGACTGCCGAGATCGTGCCGCTCGCGCACCCCATCGGCCTCGATTCGGTGGCCGTCGAGTGCGAGCTCGACAAGTCTTCGCGATCCGTCATCGTCACCGTCACCACATCCACCTCGGCCCGCACCGGAGTGGAGATGGAGGCGCTCACCGCCGCCGCCGGCGCATGCCTCGCGATCTACGACATGGCGAAGTCGCTCGACCGGGCGATCGAGATCCGGGAAATCGTGCTGCTCGAAAAGCGGGGAGGACGGTCCGGGCCTTACCGGAGACGCTGAGAGGCTTCGCTACTCGAGCACCTTCGCGTCGCGCTCTGAAACGATCTTCCACCCGGCGTCGGTGTGCACCCACTTGAGCTCCTGCAGAACGGCCCCCCGGCGCCGGCCGCTCGTGCTGCCGACGTCATAGTCCTTCCGGAAGCGGGTGATTGCCGCCCGCCGGTCACTCGTGATCCGCACCTCCGGATCGCGCACCTGGATGGTGGCAGGCCCGAGAGCGAAGAGCTCCGACTTGACCCGCCGGACGAAATCGCGAGAGACGTTGCGCTGCTGGTAGAAGACCTGGAGCCGCGGCATGTAGGACTTCATCTGCTCGGAGAGGTTGCGCGAATTCGTCGACTTGACCCACGCGTCGAGCGCGGACCGGACGTCGCGGTCGGCCGGATTGGAGGACGCCGGCTGGGCCGCAGCGGCGGGAGGCGCGCTGGCGGTCGGCGCCGCCTGGGCGGGAGGAGCGGTGGGCTCCGCCGCGGCCGCGGGAGTCGGCGCCGGCACGGATCGGTCGGTGGGCGCAGCGGCGGGCGCCGGGGCGCCGGGAGACCGGTGCGCCGGCGTCGTCTCGCTGGTGAACGGCATCGTCTCGATGATGAACCAGACCGACGCCGCGGTGGCGACGGCGAGCGCCACGAGGAGAGTCGAGACGACGCCGCCCGGGAATCTGCGGCGGGGAGCCTGAGAGGATCCGTAGTCCCCGTCTGCGTCGTCGTCCGGTCCGAGCAGGGCGTCGTCCAGCCGCGGGGGGAGGCGCTCCCGTTGTTGCGGAGCGCGGGCCGGAGGCGGTGCGACGACCGGCGGCTCGGGAGCCGCGGGCGGCGCGGTGCGGGCCCAGGGAGGTGCGGGCGGAGCAGCCGGCTCGGGCACCGGCGCCGAGTGCTGCCGCGGCGCACTTTCGGGAACCGCGGCCGGAGGAATCGTACGGATGGCGACGGTTTCCGGCCCGGCGACTTCCCGCGGCGGCGGCTCATCCGCAGGGCCCGCTTCGTCGGCGGGCACTCGAGGAGGCGGAGGAAACGTTACCGGCGGTCCTGGGGCGCGGGACGTACGGAAGAAAATCTGCGGTCCGGGTGCCGGAGCCGGCGCATCCGGCGGCTACGGTGCCGAGGACGACGGGGAAGCCGAGTGTTCACTCTCGAGAGTGCGCTCCAGGCGCCGAAGACCATCAGCCATCTCGGCGATCGATTTCGGCATGGCCACCGCGCTGCGGCTGACGGAGCGGTCCACGAGAGCCGCCAGCTCCTCGGGAAGGTCTTTGCGAGAGAGGGAGATAGGCTCCGGTTTTCCAAACGCTCCCGCCGTGAACGGCTTGCCGAGGAGCATCTCCGCCAGAAGGCCGCCGAGGGCCGGGACGAGCTGCGCCGCGCCTGCCCGATCGCGGTTTGGAAACTGCGTCACGACTGCGACCGGCGCCTGCGAGTCATCGCGTCCGATCCGGATCTCTTCGGCGATGAGGGCGCTTGGAGTCGGGGCGATTGCTTTCGCCGCCAGGGCGGCCAGCCCCTCCGCCACCTGCCGCCCGATCCGCACGGCGTCGCGGACGGGAAGCGGCCCCACCCGGTCGATCGCCTCGCGGACCGACTCGTCGCCGAAGCGCTCCACCGCGGCGTAAGCGCCGCCGGCGGGGATGGGCCCGAAGTCCTCGAGTCTCGCGACGTGCTCGTGGCGGACTCCCGCGAGAGTGCGGGCCGCGAAGCGCGCTCGCTTCAGCCAGACGTCCGGAGGACCGTCCGGGGTCGAGACGCGGATCGAGGCGGCTCGCCCGAGCTCGATGTGCCGGCCGACGAATTCAGCGGCCCAGTCCGTCCCCGAGACGAGCCGCTCGATTCGCCAGCGCCCGCCAAGCTCGAGCGGGACGCGGACTTCTTCCAGGGGCGGCGAATGGGTGCTGTCGACGCAGCGGGCGGCGTCGTCGTCGTAGCACCGGCTGCACGTTTGGCAGACTTTCATATTCGTCGATCGAGCCGCTTTGCCTCGGCGTCCGAAGATATGCGGCGAGGCGCGCAAGTGCAAGAAGCGGGCAAGAGCAAGGCCGGCGCCCCGCCGGTTGCGGAATAATGTTCGCGATGCCTCGAGCGATCCGCGTTGCGATTTTGACGGTCTCCGACGGGGTCGCGGCGGGCGCGCGGGAGGATCGTGGGGGACCGGCCTGCGAAGCTGCGCTTTCACAGGCGGAAATCCCGCACGCCGTCGTCGCCCGCGGCATCCTTCCGGACGAGCCCGACCGGGTCGCCGCCTGGATCCGTGACCAGGCCGATGGAGGGGGCGCCGATCTCGTTCTGCTGACGGGAGGCACCGGAGTCGCTCCCCGCGACCGCACGCCCGAGGCGGTTCGGGCCGCGGTCGAGTTCGAGGTTCCGGGGCTCGCGGAAAAGATGCGCGTAGAAACCGGGAGGGCCTTCCCGCCGGCTTACCTTTCGAGGCAGGTCGCGGGCGTTCGCGGCTCGACGCTCGTCGTGGCTCTTCCCGGTTCTCCGCGCGGCGCCGCGGATTGCCTGCTCGCCATTGCTCCGCTGCTCGCGCACGCGATCGCGCTCGTGCGCGGCGAGTTCCCGCCGCACCCGCGGCCAGAGGGGCCGATTCCCGCTTGATCCGCCCGGCGCCGGGAATCGACGGTCTCCTCGCCGATCCTTCGTCGATCGCGGGGCTGCGCGTCGGGCTGATCACCAATCCCTCGGGCGTGACGTCCGCCGGGGTTTCCACCTGGAAAGCGCTCTTCGACGCGCCTCAGGCGAGGCTCGTCCGGCTCTTCGGCCCGGAGCACGGCGTCGACGGAGGCGCGATCTACATGGAGGCGGTCGGGGGAGCCACCCATCGGCCGACGGGGCTGCCCGCGGTCTCGCTGTACGGCTCGACGATCGAGAGCCTGAAGCCGAGGAAAGAAGACCTGGACGGGCTCGACGCGATGGTGTTCGACGTCGCCGACGTCGGCAGCCGCTACTACACCTACGTGTGGACGATGATGCTCGCGATGGAGGCCTGCGCCGAAGCGCGGCTGCGGTTCATCGTCTGCGATCGGCCGAACCCCATCGGCGGGGCCACCGAGGGCGCGCCTCAGGAGCCCGGGTTCCTCTCCTTCGTCGGCCTCCATCCCATTGCGGTACGGCACGGCATGACGGCCGGGGAGCTCGCTCTCATGCTCCGCGCCGAGAAAAAGATCGACGTGGACCTTCGGATCGTCCCGGTCGAGGGCTGGTCCCGCGGCACACGCTTCGAGGAAATGCGACTTCCGTGGGTCTCTCCATCGCCCAACATCCCTTCGCCGCTGACGGCGCTCGTCTACCCGGGGATGTGTCTTCTCGAAGGCACGAACCTGTCGGAGGCGAGAGGCACGACGCGGCCGTTCGAAATGTTCGGCGCGCCGTGGCTCTCCGCCGTCGAATTCACGGAAGAGCTCCATCGCCTCCGCCTGCCCGGAGTCTCGTTCGTGCCGGTGCATTTCCGGCCGATGTTCGACAAGCACGCCGGGGAGACCTGCGGCGGCGCGCTCTTCCGGGTGGAGAATCAGTCCGCGTTCCGTTCGTTCGAGACGGGCCTCCGGATCGTCGAGACGGCGCGGCAAATGGCCCCGCGCGAGTTCCGCTGGCGAACCGAGCCGTACGAGTTCGATCCGCGCCCCGCCATCGATCTGCTGACGGGCTCGTCCTCCTTCCGTGAGCGAGTGGATCGCGGGGAAGACATCGCGCCCGAGATCGCGCGGCACGACGACGGAGCGCAGGAGTTCCTTCGCCGACGGGAGCCGTACCTGCTCTATCCGGACTCGCGGCCGGCCGCGGTGGCGCTCGTCGGCGGGCACAACGCGGGAAAGACCACGGTCCTCGTGGACCTGGTGCCCCGGCTCCAGGCGCGCGGCTGGAGAGTTGGATCCCTCAAGCACACGACCAAGGACGCCGACGACGACGTCGCCGGAAAGGACTCGCACCGTCACGCGGCGGCGGGAAGCTCGCCGGCGGCGTTCGTGACTCCGGTGCGGACGACCATCCGGCGCTTCGGAGCCGAAGAGCCTCTCGACTCTCTCATCGCGCGCGAGTTCGCCTCCTGCGACATCGTGCTCGTCGAGGGATACAAGGAGCTTCCGATCCCGCGGATCGAAGTCGTCCGGGCGGGCACCGGGAGGCCCGCCATAACGGGAGCTTCAGCCCGCATCTCGGACGGCTCCGTCGAAGGTCCCTCGCTCCGCTTCGAAGAAGGGGAAGCGATTGCCGACCGGGTGATCGCTCTGGCGGGCCTCGACCGCCGCCGCCGCCTCCCGTGACCGGATGAGCGGCGCGCGCGGCCTCGTGGTCTTCGACCTCGACGGCACGCTGGTGGACGGCTACGCCGGCATCTCGGATGCGCTCGGGTTCGCCATGCGCCGGATGGGGCTGCTCCCGCCGACGGCCGGCCAGGTGCGCGGAATGGTCGGAGAGGGGCTCGAGCGGCTCCTCGAGAAAGCCGTCGGGCCGGACCGCGCGGCCGAAGGCGTGACGCTGTTTCGGGAGCGCTACGAGCAGGTCGCCGTCGAGTTGACGGAGCTCATGCCGGACGTGAGAGAGGTCCTCGACGCTCTCGAGGCGGCGAGCTGGCGCATGATCCTGACGTCGAACAAACCTGCGCGGTTCTCGAAGATGATCCTGGAGGCCAAAAGCATCTCCCGCTTCTTCCAGCGAATCGAGGGTCCCGACGCGGAAGCACCGCCGAAACCGGACCCCGCCATGTTGATCCGCGCTCTACGCGCGTTGCGCATCACGCCTTCCGAGGCGGTGGTGGTGGGCGACATGGAGATCGACGTCAGATTCGCGCGCGCCGCCGGCTGCCGCGCGGCGCTCGTCCCGGGCGGCTCGGCGGCGCCGGGGGAGCTGGCGCGCGCCGGCGCGGACGTCGTGCTCGAAGACCTGCGCGCGCTCCCGTCGTGGCTCGACCGGTTGCGGACTCCGCGCGCCACTACAATCCCGTCATGAGCAAAGTCGTCGTCGCGGAAAAAGTCGCGGGCGCCGGTCTCTCCCTTCTTCGAGACGCCGGTCACGTCGTGGTCGACCTCGCCGGCGCGCCCCGCGAGCGCCTCCTCGCGGAGATCGCGGACGCGGACGCCCTCCTCGTCCGCAGCGCGACGAAAGTCGATGCGGAGCTGTTCGCGGCCGCGCCGAAGCTCTGCGTCGTCGGCCGCGCGGGAGTCGGCGTGGACAACGTCGATGTCCCGGCTGCAACCGCCCGGGGAGTCCTCGTGATCAACGCGCCGACGGCGAACGTCGTTTCGGCGACGGAGCACACGTTCGCCCTGCTCTTCGCGCTGCTCCGGCGGGTGCCGGCGGCCGCCGCCACGATGTCGGAGGGCCGTTGGGAAAAGTCGAAATTCGTCGGGTCGGAGCTTGCCGGCAAGACCCTCGGCATCGTGGGGCTAGGGCAGGTGGGCTCGCGGGTCGCCGCGCGCGCCCGCTCGTTCGAGGCGAGGGTCATCGGCTTCGACCCGTTTCTTCCCGCCGCGCGGGCAAAGGACCTGGGCGTGCCGCTCCTCGAGCTCGACGAGCTGCTCGCGGCGTCCGACATCCTCACCCTGCACGCGACCGCGGGAGAGAAGGGTAAGCCGCTGCTCGGCCCGGAGGAGCTCGGGCGCATGAAGCGCGGCGCGATCCTCGTCAACGTCGCACGGGGCAGTCTCGTCGACCGCGCGGCCCTGCTCGAGGCGCTCCAATCGGGCCATCTCGCGGGCGCGGCGCTCGACGTCTTCGAGCCCGAGCCTCCCGACCCTTCCGATCCTCTCCTCCGGCTGCCCAACGTGGTCGCGACTCCGCATCTGGGCGCCTCGACCGTCGAAGCCCAGGAGCGCGTCGCTCTGCAAACGGTCGAAGCCGTCCTCGAGGCGCTCTCGGGAGCCTCCTACGTGCCCGCCGTGAACCTCCCGTTCCGCGGACCGGCCGATCCGACCGGGGCCGCCGCGTGGATGCGGCTGGCCGAGCGGGCCTCCCGGTTTCTCGCGTCGCTGCGCTCGGGTCCGCTTTCCTCCGTCGGGGTCGAGACGTGGGGCCTTCCCGACGATCTCCTCCGCCCTGTCGCCGTGGCGGCGGTGAAGGGCGCGTTGCAGGGGCACGCTCCGGAGACCGTCAACTACGTGAACGCGTTCCACGCCGCGCAGGACCGCGGTGTCGCCGTTTCCGAGACGCGGCACGAGGGACGGGGGGCGTATGCGCGCTCGATCCGTGTTTCGCTGTCCGGCCCGAGCATCGTTTCCACGGCCGAGGGAACTCTCTTTTCGGAGACGGACGCACGCGTCGTCGCGGTGGACGGGCTCCCCGTCGAGTTTCGACCGGAAGGGACGGTCGTCTTTCTTCGCAACCGCGACGTGCCTGGCGTCGTTGGAAGCGTCGGGTCGATCCTCGGCGCGGGCGGCGTGAACATCGCGGATTTCTCGCTCGCCCGCGGCGGAGATCGCGCCGCAGCGGTCATCGCCGTCGATTCGCCCCCTCCCGCGAGCGTGCTGGAGCAGCTCCGCCGCGCGCCCGCGGTCGAAGACGTGCGGGTGGTGACCTGGTGAACCGGACCCGCGTCGTCGTCCTCTTCGGTGGGAAGTCGGTCGAACGGGAAGTGTCTCGGATCTCCGCTCGCACGATCGTCGGGGGTCTCGACCCCGATCGGTACGAAGTGGTTCCCATCGCCGTCTCGCCGGACGGCCGCTTCCTCACGTCCGCGGACTCGGCGAGGCTCCTGGCCGACGGCAGGATTCCCGAAAAGTATCTTCGCGCGGAGACGGAGACGGGCCCCGCCGCTTCGGCAGCGCTGGTCCCGGCGGAGATCGCCCCCGGGCGCGCCGATGTCGTTTTCCCGATCATCCACGGGACCTCCGGTGAGGACGGCGCGCTGCAGGGTTTTCTCGAGATTCTCGGGCTGCCCTACGTCGGCGGCGGCGTCACGGCCTCGGCGATCGGGATGGACAAAGCGATCTTCAAGGCGCTCCTGCGCGACGCCGGCATTCCCGCGGCGCGAGCGGTCGTCGTTCGAAGCTCCGTGGATCTGCCGGCGGCCCCTTTTCCGCTTCCCGTGTTCGTCAAGCCGGCGAACGGGGGCTCCTCCGTCGGCGTCTCCAAGGTGAAGCGCTGGGAAGACATTGCGCCTGCGATCGAGCTCGCGCTGCGATACGACGACCGCGCGCTCGTCGAGGAGGGGATCGACGCGCGGGAGATCGAATGCGCCGTC